>NZ_JBSFPS010000356.1:0-8873 GCF_053588315.1 Streptosporangium sp. NPDC003464
GTTGTCGACCACGTTCCGGCGCATGGCGGTCACCGAGCCCGGCGGGCCTCTGCGCCCCGTCGACGAGGCGCTCGCCGATCCCGAGCCCGGCTGGGTGCGCGTGCGGGTGGCCGCGAGTGGAGTATGCGGAGCAGATCTAGGCACCGTGAGCGCTTCCGAGCCCGCCGGTGGTTTCCCGATCACCCCGGGACACGAGATCGCCGGCGTGATCGATGCGGTCGGCGAGCTCACCCCCAGCTGGGAACTGGGCGATCGAGTCGCCGTCGGCTGGTCCGGCGGCAGCTGCGGCCACTGCGGCGCCTGTCGTACCGGCGACCAGGTGCACTGCCGGCAACGCCGGATCCCGGGACTGTCCTATCCGGGAGGATGGGCCCAGACGGTCACCGTTCCCGTGGAAGCGCTCGCCCGCATCCCGGACGGACTGAGCCTGGCCGATGCGGCACCGATGGGATGTGCCGGCGTGACCACGTTCGCCGCGATCCGCGAGGCCGGCCTGCCGCCCGGCTCACGGGTCGCCGTGTACGGCCTCGGCGGCCTGGGCCATCTCGCCGTACAGTTCGCCGCCCGCATGGGACACGAGGTCGTCGCGATCGCCCGCGGCACCGCCCGGGAGCAGGACGCGGCGGCCTTCGGCGCCCGCCACTACATCGACGCCGCCACCCAGGACGCGGGCCAGCGGCTGGCCGAACTCGGCGGCGCCGACCTCATCCTGTGCACGGCTCCCACCTCCGAGCCGATCAGCGCCCTGCTCGACGGTCTGCGCCTGCGCGGACGGCTCACCCTGATCGGTGTCGACGGCGGAGCCATCCGCCTGCCGGTCGCGCGGCTGGTGATGAACGCGCAGATCGTCACCGGCCACCTCACCGGCAACCCCGCCGACATCGAGGACACCATGCGCTTCGCTGTCGCCAACGACGTCCGGCCGCGACTGCAACGCCTGCCGCTCGAACAAGCCGACCTGGCGGTGCGCCGGTTGCGTGAAGGACAAGCCCGGTACCGGCTGCTGCTGGAGCCCTGACCCGCTGGGCGCGGTCGGGATGCTCCCGGGCTCGAAAGAGCTTCAGGGGTGCCCCGGTGTGAAGGAGCTGACGTGAACAACGATCCCATCGAAACCTTGACCAAGCCCTCTGGCGCAGCCTGCCCCTCCATCTTTGACGAGGTCGTCGACCGTCGCCGGTCGAACTCGATGAAGTCGGTCCACGCGCACGCGCTGCTGTCTGCCGATGAGGCACCGGCCGATCCGCTGCCTCATCGGGAGGCGGGCCCGGACTTCAAGACGCCACCGGCGGTACGCGGCGCGTTGCACGAGGCGGTCGAGCACAGGGTGTTCGGCTATCCCTGCGGCGCCTACTGCGTGCTGGCCCACGAGGCCGTGCGGGAACTGACCACCCGTGACCGCAACGCGGCGCGCCTGGCTAAGGGCATCCTGGAGTGGAACCTGGCCGAACTGCCGGTGGCGGTATGACCAAGCAGATCTCCGGCGAACCAGCATACGGGGCGCCGGTCGTACTGGATGGCGGCGAGCGCCACTGCGTTCAGCTGCTGATCGAGCTGAGACATCTGCTCACCGGCCTGGATGCGGGCACCGTGGTGCACGTGATCGCCGCCGACCCGGCCGCGCCGGTCGATCTGCCCGCCTGGTGTCACTTGACCGGTCATGTCTACCTCGGCCCCACCGACGCGTATACGCCCCGCACGGCCTACGCCATCACCGTGGCCGCCCGCGCCCGCTCCACCGTCCCCGATCATCCATGGCACCGCACCTGACAGTGCACCACCAGGCGTGCGGCGACGCGCCGCTCCTCCCACCGGGCCGGGCACGCAACATGGTGCGTGCCGGGCACAGTGTCCGGGATGCGAACGCATACCGGGCCGCAGCCAAGCCGGTCCGCGCCAGGCCGAAGCGGCCCTCATTTCCAGGCGCCCGACCTGGAAAGCCGCTCAGTCATGGGCCGCCGAGCCCGCATCCCGGCACCGCAGGCGCTCACGGCGTGCGGAACCCCCGGAAGGTCACGGGCGTGCGGGTCTCGAAGCCGAGCCGCTCATACAGGGCGATCGCGCCAGTATTCGCCTCGGCCACGTGCAGGAAGGGACGTTCGCCTCGCGCCGCGATCCGTGCGACGAGCGCGCTGACCAGGCGGGCGGCGTGACCTTGCCCGCGTGCCTCGGGTGCGGTGCAAACGGCGCTGATCTCGGTCCATCCCAGCGGCCGAAGCCGCTCGCCGGCCATCGCCACCAGCGTGCCGTTGTCGCGGACGCCCAGATAGGTACCCAGTTCGAAGGTGCGCGACCAAAACGGTCCCGTTGGGTCCGCGCGACCAAATCGAGCATCTCGGGCACGCTGTCGGCGCCCAGTTCGACCGCACCGATGCCATTTGGGGCCTGGCAGTGAGCGGGTCGGCTGCCGCTTGACCAGATCATCTGTCGGCCTTCGATGACGAAGACCGGCTCCCGGTCCGCCGGCGGGGCCGCAGCACGGCGAGGGCGGCCACCATGGCGAGGCGTCAGGCAGCCATCGCCGCATAGAAAAGTCTCCACGGTTTCAGGGGATTGCCAGGATAAAGAACAAGCTCAGGCTGGCGTGGCGTCGAGATACCCTGCCGCTTGGGTGAGGAAGAGGTCGGCATAGCGGCCCTGGGCACGCATGAGTTGGGTGTGTGTACCGTGCTCGATGACGCGGCCGGAATCGAGCACGTAGATGCGGTCGGCGCTGCGGACGCTGGAGAAGCGGTGAGAGATGAGTAGGACGGTGCGGCCAGCGAAGAGATGACGGATGTGGGCAAAGAGGTCGGCCTCGGCTTGGGGGTCCAGGGCGGCGGTGGGCTCGTCGAGGATGACGAAGGGGGCATCGCGGTAGAAGGCGCGGGCGATGGCGAGTTTCTGCCACTGGCCACCGGAAAGGTCGGTGCCATCGGTGAATTCGCGACCGAGGACGGTGTGGTAGCCGTCGGGGAGGCTCTCCAAGAGGGTGGCGACACCAGCGGATTCGGCAGCGTGTCTGATGCGGCTGTGGTGGAGTTGGTCGTCGACGCGACCGAAAGCGATGTTGTCGTGGGCGGTGAGCTTATAGCGGACGAAGTCCTGAAACACCACGGCGCAGCCGTGACGCAGTCGGTGCAGGTCGGTGGCAGCGCGGCCGTCGCGGAGCAGTGTTCCGCCAGTGGGCGCGTACAGGCCGGCGAGAAGCTTCGCAAGGGTGGTCTTCCCGGAGCCGTTGGCTCCGACGAGAGCGATGATCTCGCCTTGGCGGAGTGAGATATCGATACCGTAGAGCGTGGGGCGGTCGGCGCCGGGGTACGTGAAGGTCAGATCGCGCGCACGCAGCGTCTTGAATGGGCGTACAGGTTCGGCGAGTCCGGGAAGTGGCTCGACGGCTGCGGCTGCGAAATTGTGCAGGTCTTTGAGGAAGTACAGGGACTGGCCCACGTCGTTGAGCATCTGACTGGCCATTCCCATGCGGCTCGACAGCAACCAGAGTCCGGCCAGGCCTGTGGAGGCGGCGGCCAGGGACACCATGCCGGCGTTTACCAACGCCCAGACGGAGGCGATGACACCGGCGATCAGGGCGCTGGACAAGAGTTTGGCGCGGATCTCGCGTCCCGCGTAAGTGCGGATCAGGCGGGCCATGCCGTTCAGCTCTTGGGCGTATTCGCTGTCCCAGCGGGTGTGGAGGGTGGCGCCGAGGTTCAGGGCCCGGATCTCCTTGGCCTCGTCCCGGCAGGTGAGCAGCTGCTCCAAATACTGGCGGCGGCGGTGGTTCTCGGCCAGGGAGTGCTGCATTGTGTACACGGCGTTGCGTCGGTCCTTGGCGGCCTTGAACAGCGGCAACGCGCTGAGGGTCGCCAGGGGGAGCAACCACCAGGCGATGGTGACGAACAAGCCCGCTATGGCCAGCACGGTCAGCGCCGCCTGCAGCATCGCGACCAGCATCATGACCACCTTGGCCGGCTCGCGCCGCGAGGCGTGTACCGCGCGCTGTAACCGGTCGTGGAAGTCCGGGTCTTCGAATTCCAACAGCTCGGTGTGGGCGGCGGTACGTAACACCAGTGAGATAACGTGCCGATCCACCCGATCGGTGAGGATCTGCTGCCGCATCCCACTGAGCGTCTGCAGGATGCCACCCGCCGCACCGAGGGCGACCAGCACCATCAACCCGGACACCAGCCTCCATAGGTCGATTCCGGCGCCGTCCCCGTCGGCGAGGGTCATCACGTCATCCACCATGCCCCGCAACAACAGCAACGCACCGGCCAGGCCGACTGCGGTGGTCAGTTGAAGCCCCACCACGGTGAGGACACCGCGCCGGTCCGCCGCCCAGGACATGCGTACGGCGTGTACCGCCGCCCCGCACATGTCGCGGACGGTGAGCCTGGGTGTCACCGGGTCCACCGATCGATCCAGTTGCGGTGCTCGGTGCTGAGGAACGCGGTGTGTTCGGCGTAGTAGAACGCGTGGCCTGCGCCGGGGAGGAGGAGTAGGCGGGCGGTGCCGCCATTGGCAACGATGGCTTTGTAGAGTTCGACGGATTGTTCGGGGGCGGTGGCGGGGTTGGTGTCGTTGGTGCCGTGGGCCAACAGCACCGGCCGATCCAGCTTGTGGGCGAACTCCAGGGCGCTGAAGGCTCGGTAGATGTCCGGAGCTTGCCACAAGTGGCGTTTCTCGTGCTGCCAGCCGGTCGGGGTGAGGGTGCGGTTGTAGCAGCCGCTGTGCACGATCGCTCCACGCAGCTCAGGGATATGGGCGAGGGCATACAGGGCGAGGGTGGCGCTGAAGCTGTGTCCACCCACCAGCATCGGACCGTCCACGGTGGCCATTGCGGCGCGCACCGTGTCGATGATCTGCGGGTGCAGGGATTCCACTGTGGCATCGGCCGGCCAGTGCAGCGGCAGGTCCAGGTTCGCGACCGCGTGTCCGGTATCCGGCAGGGAGGGCGCCGTTGCCGGGTCTCCAGGGCGGGCATCGCGCAGCCACAACACTGCTGCCGGCTCTCCCTGGTGGCACGTGAGCGTGGCCTGGTGGTACCCGGTATCGATACTGATCCCCGTCGGGTGGGTGGGTTCGGGGACCGGTGTCGCCTCCCCTGGCGCCGGCTCGTGCGGAGCCTCCGCCACCGGACGTGGCGAGCCGGAGCCGTCCACCGATACGGTCAGGCTGGACCAGGACAGCCCGCCCTCGGAGGTGGGGTCATCCTCGGCGTACTCCAGATAGAGCTCGCCGTCCAAGGCGGCCAGACGCCGTACCACCAGTGGGTCGGTCAGTTCGATCGCCTGGCCGGTAACCGGATCCAGCGCCGCGGGCCGGGCAGCGACGAGAGCGGCGAGTTCGGGCAGGGTAGGCAGGAACTTCACGTACATCGGACCCGTCGCCTCCAGTGCCACCGGATTTCCGTGCGTCAGCGGGGTTTTTGCCGCTGGGGGCGACGGGAGGAGCAGGACGAGGCGGTCGTCCACCCAGGCATGGGGGGGCCATGCGTGGGAGGTCGCGGCCCGCATCTGGTCGAACACCGTGACAGTCTGGGTGGCGTAGTCGGCCACCCACGGGTGGGCGTGCCGGTCCCGCACCACCAGCCCTGCGACGAGGGGCCGTTCGGGGTGCCAGGCCAGTTGTGCGGGCAGCACGTCGGTGAGGGGTAGGGTCCAACCCGGCGACGTGCTGTGTGTGTGGATCTCGATGAGGGTCGCCCATGCCCGGTCTACTGCGAGCCCGGCCAGGTCCGGGTCCACCTGCAGTTCGCGCCAGTACGTGACGGCGGGATTTGCCTGCGAGATCGAGGATTGGGTCGGGGCGGTCAGCCGCGCCCACGCGCCGTTCGGTGAGCTGTCCCTCCAGCTGTTAAGCATGTGCGGTAACCACGATCGAGTTGATCAAAGCCTTGACTGGGCCGATTCCGGAGACCGGTCCGCCGACGGGTCTGCCGACGGCGTCGAGGCCCTGCGCGCAGGGCACACCCATCTCCGCCATCGCTCCGGGGGCTGCATCATCGGGTCCGAGCACGGTTTCGGCGACCGCGCCGCGGCGGGCCGGTTCCATACCTGCCACAAGCTTCTTCAGTGCCCGGCAGGATGGGCAGGACTCGGAGGTGTAGAGCTGTACGCTGTACACCGCACCGGTGCGTTCCACGATCTGTTTTTCCTTTGCTGCTTCGATCACGCGGGCACGGCGGTCCACCGCGAAGACCACACCCGTGATCAGGACGGTTGCTGCTACCGCGAACCCGACGCGCAACGCCGTCTGGGCGCCGGGGCCCATCAGTAAAGCGATGACTGCCAGCAGCGCGCCGGCGGCGTTCATGAGGACGTGGATGCGACCTACCGAGGCCAGCCGCGCCAGCCCGAAGCAGGCGCACTTCTGGCCGCGCAGCGCTTGGGCTACGCTGGTCAGCGCCAGGTAGGCCACCAGGCCACCCACTGCGGCAAGGCGGCCAGGCACCACGATGAGCAGCACCGCGCCGACCAGCTCGGCGGCGGCGATCAGCCGCGGACCGTGAGGCGCCGCCAGGGGACCGCTGCGGATCGGCCAGGACAGTTTCTCGGTCGGCGCCGCCAGCTTCGCCACACCGGAGACGACGAGGGGACCGGCCAGGACCGCCACCAGCAGATCAGCCAGCATCACTCAGCACCACCCAACCGGCCGCGATCAGGACCTGGGCCAACTGTCCTTCCGGTACGCCGCCAGCCAGCAGTTCATCGATCGCCACTGTTTGCGGCTCATCGCACTCGGCGATCGCCAGATTCACGCCGTTCACCAGAACCGCGCCGCCGTACGGCAACCGGGTCAGGGTTACCTGGGGCGCCAGTTTCACCGTGCTCATGCTTGACCTCGCATCCAGTGGTCGGTCCACACCAACCGCAGCAGGGCCAGGGCGTGCTCGCTCATCTGCCGAGGGTCGCGCAGTGCCGCGACGACCTGCTCGGCCTCGATCAGGCCTGCCTTCGCCAAGGGGGAGTCAGCGACATACGCCGCCAGCTTGTCCCGCTGTGCATACAGATGTTCCGCGGCGGCCAGGCGTAGCCAGTAACCGGGCGCCGCCCGCCGTACGCCGGTGACACCGTGCGCGTCGATCGCCTGCCACAGCGGCAGGTTGTTCCGGAACACGCCCCGCTCGATCCGGCCGATGTCGTCGGCTGAAAGGGCGGCCACCGCGGCGAGGACCTGCGAGTCGAGGGCCGGCAGCAGTGCGCCGGCCCCCCCGCGCTCGGCCAAAGCGGCGTCGGCCCTGCCCAACACCGGCGGGAGGGACTTAATGTGTTCTTCCCACAGCGGAAGGCACAACTGTCGCGCGATGCCGTATTCCTCCTGGC
The DNA here is from genome assembly GCF_053588315.1 of Streptosporangium sp. NPDC003464. Taxonomy (NCBI): domain Bacteria; kingdom Bacillati; phylum Actinomycetota; class Actinomycetes; order Streptosporangiales; family Streptosporangiaceae; genus Streptosporangium; species Streptosporangium sp. NPDC003464. The sequence continues at coordinate 7,302 of NZ_JBSFPS010000356.1, forward strand.
CTGCTTCGGTCAGACCAGGCACGAAGTTCGTTCCCGCCGGCACCGGTGGCGGCTGAGCGCCGGGCTGCTGCTCCTCTGGTGGGCCCTCCACACCGGCCATGGGCGCATACACGGTCTGTCCCTCCAGGAGCCTGCGCGCCTCGGCCAATGTGGGCAGGGTTCCGGCCACGTGGAACGGCTCGCATTCGAGAAGCTTCTCGTCGCTGATTTCGGCTTCGGGCAACCGGATCGAGACCAGGTCCTCCAGCAGTGCCCCGGTTGCCAGCGGCAGCTCCACCGCCGCGGACAACTTCGCCACGAGGCGGCGGCGCCCCTCCACCTCCGGCGTCGGGGGTCGTGGTGCCTCGGTGGCAATCGGGTGATGGTCCAGCAACTCTGAGACATCCATCGGCACCCGTCGCAGCTCCAGGCCGGGTATCTCGGGCACCGGCAAGTGCGCGAAGGCCGCGCCCAGATCCGCGTGCACCAGTACCGGCCGCTTACCTGTCCGGTACGCCGCCACTGCCAGGAACGCCGAGGAAAGTCCACCGCTGTAGGCGATCCCGAACTCGCCATCCGGTAGCGCCGCACCGACCACGTCGATCAGATCTCTCCCGGGGCTAGGCAATCGTGGCGCCTGCCGCTCTACCCGCACCCCAGCGGCGTCCACCCGCACCACCGTGCCGACCGTCAGCCGTTGAACCCCGGGCACACCCAGCGCGTCATCCGGCGCCGGTACGTTGCCGTGCACCAAGGCGAGCAGATCCCACGCCTGCGGACCGGGAACCGCTGCGCCACCGGCAAAAGCGGCCAGGTCTTCGCCCCACTCCAACCCCGAAGGGTCGATCCGGTAATACACCGGCAGCGTCGACGGCAGCTCTAGTGCCAATTCAAACGAATCCTTCGAATTGGCGATTCGCAGCTCGGGAACCATCGTCCCCGGACCACTCGACCGCACCCCACGCTTGGTTATCTCAACTCGGTTCATGCCCGATACACCTCTAGATGTGTCTCCTTGACAGGAAGGGATGTACTCACCACTTCGCCGTCACATTCCACCCAGGCGTAGAATCCTGCCGGTGGCATCGCCGGCACCGCTTCCCGGCCTAGGTGGAACGAAGCCGGGAAACCCAACCCGCGCAGCCCTGCCGTCACATACAGCGCGTCCTCCACCGGATTCAAGAACCCAATACTGTTGCGCTGTTCCACCCGCAACGAGGCCACAACGTCGTCGACCCGCCGCGCCGGGCGACCCGGTATCACCTGTGGCCATGATTCGATCCGGTACACCCCCACGCCGTCCCGTACCGACTCCAGAAATTCACGCGCTTCCATCGCCGCCGTCCTCACCATTACTGAAACCCCTTCCCTTGCGTTCATGTCCAGTTTTGGAGTCGCAGCGCAGGCAGCCCAATCCTTCCAGGCGGGCAGCATTGGTGTGCAGTTCATCCTCGATTGCGCCGGGGGGGGGCGCGGGGGGATAGGGCCCCCCCCGGGGGGTATTAAATGGTGGGGGGCGCCCGCCCCCCACAGAGGAAGAGCACCACACAGAAAAAAACAAACACAAAACACAATAACTAAAATACCTTGATG
>NZ_JBSFPS010000357.1:0-8831 GCF_053588315.1 Streptosporangium sp. NPDC003464
GCCGTCCCGCCCGAGAGCGCGGGACGACCGGGACGTAGCGCAGCTTGGTAGCGCACTTGACTGGGGGTCAAGGGGTCGCAGGTTCAAATCCTGTCGTCCCGACGCATGCACGGAACGGCCGGACCGCCGGCACTCCGGCAAGGGCGGCGGCCGAGACCGGGGCGATGTCACAGCACAGTCTCTGACCTCCGCTCCGGCCCCTCATCACCTTCGACCGAACACCGGGCGCCCGCCGGGGCGGAGCGCCGGTGCCCGGTGCGTCAGCGGCTCAGAGGTCGGACAGTCCCAGCTCGCGGGCGATCAGCATGCGCTGCACCTCGCTGGTGCCCTCGCCGATCTCCAGGATCTTGGCGTCGCGGTAGAAACGGCCGACGGGGTATTCGTTCATGAACCCGTAGCCGCCGAAGATCTGGGTGGCGTCCCGGGCGTTGTCCATGGCCGCGTCGCCGGCGACGAGCTTGGCGATGGCCGCCTCCTTCTTGAACGGCTCCCCGGCCAGCATCTTCTCCGCCGCGTGGTAGTAGGCCAGGCGGGCGGTGTGGGTGCGGACCTCCATGTCGGCGACCTTGAACTGGATGGCCTGGTAGTGGCCGATCGGGTGGCCGAACGCATGGCGCTCGCGCACGTAGCGCAGGCACTCGTCCACGCATCCCTGGGCCAGGCCGACCGAGAGGGCGGCGATCGCGACGCGGCCCTCGTCGAGGGTCTGCAGGAACTGCGCGTAGCCCCGGCCCCGCTCGCCGAGCAGGTTCTCCGCCGGGACCCGGCAGTCGGTGAAGGCCAGTTCGCGGGTGTCGGAGCAGTTCCAGCCGACTTTGGAGTATTTCTTCGAGACGGTGAAGCCCGGCGTCCCGGACGGCACCAGGATCGTGGAGATCTCCGGCCTGCCGTCGGCGCGCTCGCCGGTGATGGCGGCCACTCCGACGAAACCGGTGATGTCGGTGCCGGAGTTGGTGATGAACGCCTTGGAACCGTTGATCACCCACTCGTCGCCGTCCAGCACGGCCGTGGTCCGCATGCCGCCGGGCACGTCGGAGCCGCCGCCCGGCTCGGTCAGGCCGAACGCGCCCAGCGTCTCGCCCGACGTCAGCCGGGGCAGCCACTGGGCCCGCTGCTCCGCCGTGCCGAACCGGTAGATCGGCATCGCACCCAGCGACACCGCGGCCTCCACCGTGATGGAGACGCTGGAGTCGACCCTGGCCAGCTCCTCCAGGGCCAGGCAGAGCGCGAAGTAGTCTCCGCCCATGCCGCCGTACTCCTCGGGGATCGGCAGCCCGAACAGGCCCATCGCGCCCATCTGCCGCACGATGTCGTAGGGGAACTCCGCACGCTCGTAGAGGTCCCCGATCACCGGGGCCACCACGTCGTGGGCGAACGCCTCGACGGTCTTGCGGAGGTCTTCGTAGTCCTCGTTGAGCTTGGGCATCGTCACTCCTTGACGTTTCGGTCGGTCGTCGGGCGGGCCGGGCCGGTGCCCATGGCCTGGACGACCCGTGAAGGGCTGGGCCGGCCGAGCTCGGCGGCCAGCCAGGTGCTGGTCTCCACCAGCGATTCGAGGTTCAGTCCGGTCTCGACGCCGAGGCCGTGCAGCATCCACACCAGGTCCTCGGTGGCGAGGTTGCCGGTGGCGCTCTCGGCGTACGGGCAGCCGCCGATGCCTCCGGTGGAGGCGTCCACCACGGTCACGCCCTCGCGGAGGGCGGCGAGGGTGTTGGCCAGCGCCTGGCCGTAGGTGTCGTGGAAGTGCACCGCCAGGCGGGAGGGTCCGCCGAAGGCCCCGATCAGCGCGGCCACGTGCCCCGGGGTGCCGACGCCGACGGTGTCGCCCAGCGACAGCTCGGCGCAGCCGAGGTCGAGCAGCCTGCGGCCGACGGCGACCACCTGGCCGATCGGCGTGGGCCCCTCCCACGGATCGCCGAAGCACATCGAGACGTACGCCCTGACCTTCAGCCCGTGCTCCAGCGCCCGCGCGACCACGGGCTCGAACATCTCGAACTGCGACTCCAGCGTCCGGTTGAGGTTCTTGCGGGCGAACGTCTCGGTGGCGCTGGCGAAGACCGCGATCTCCTGGACGCCGTGCTCCAGCGCCCGGTCGAGGCCGCGCTCGTTCGGCACCAGCACCGGGTAGCGCACCCCGGGCACCCGCTCCATGCCCGCCAGCAGCTCCGAGGCGTCGGCGAGCTGGGGCACCCATTTGGGGTGCACGAAGCTGGTCGTCTCGATGACACGGTGCCCGGCGGCGGCCAGCCGGGCGACGAACTCGGCCTTGACCTCGACGGGGACGACCACCGGCTCGTTCTGCAGCCCGTCCCTGGGCCCGACCTCGTAGACCGTGACCCGCTCCGGCAGCCCCGCCGCCCGGACCATGTACGGCTCCCGCATCATGACTCCTCCGGCTCCGCCGGGAACCCGTCCGGCTCCCGTGTCACGCCCGTCCGCCCCGCCGTCGCGGCCCCGTACGGCTCCCGCATCACGCCTCCCCGTCCCGCCGGACGACCGCCAGCACCGCGTCCATGTCGACCGCCTGCCCGGCACGGGCCGGCAGTTCGGCGATCACTCCGTCGACCGGCGCGGTCACGGTGTGCTCCATCTTCATGGCCTCGACGATGAGCAGCGGCTGCCCCTCGGCGACCCGCTCCCCGGCCGTCACCTTGACCACGAGGACCGTGCCGGGCATCGGGCTGCGGACCACCCCGTCCCCGGTGCCGCCCGCGCCCGCCCGGTCGCCGGGGTCGCCGAGGTGGTGCCGGGTGAGCGCCCAGGCGTTCCCGTCGCGGCCCAGCCAGACGGTGTCGCCGTCCCGGGCGACGGCGTAGCGCCGCCGGGTCCCGCCGAGGGTGACCAGCAGCTCGTCGCCGTCTCCCGACAGGCTCGCCCGTACGGCCTCCCGGTCCGCGGGCAGGCGGACCTCGGCTCCGGCCGCGGACCCGGGCAGCCCCCGCACCAGCACCTCGGCCACGCCGTCACGGCTCTCCAGCCGCCAGGTGGTCCACGCCGCCTCGCCCAGCCGCCAGCCGTCGGGCACCTCCCACGGGTCGGCCGGCGCCGCGGGCACGCGCTCGCGGTGCAGGACCAGGGCCGCCGCGGCCAGGACGTCGGCGGGGACGGCCTCGTGGGGGACCAGCGCGTCGAGGTGCCGCTCGACCAGACCGGTGTCGAGCTCTCCGGCGGCCACCCGCGGATGGGTGACCAGCGCGCGCAGGAAGGCGATGTTGGTCGGCACGCCCAGCACGGTCGTCGCGGCGAGCGCCCCGTCCAGCCGGCGCAGCGCGCTCGCCCGGTCCGGCCCCCAGGCGATGACCTTCGACAGCATCGGGTCGTAGTCGCTGCCGACCACGCCGCCGGCCATCAGGCTGGAGTCCACCCGGACGTCGCCGGGCTCGCGCAGCGCCAGGATCCGGCCGCCGGTCGGCAGGAAGCCGCGGGAGGGGTCTTCGGCGTAGACGCGGGCCTCGACGGCGTGGCCGCGCAGCCGTACCTCGTCCTGGGTGAACGGGAGCGGCTCCCCGGCGGCGACCCTGATCTGGAGCTCGACCAGATCCAGGCCGGTGACCAGCTCGGTGACCGGGTGCTCGACCTGGAGGCGGGTGTTCATCTCCATGAAGTAGTAGTCACCGCTCGCGCCCTCGACGATGAACTCCACCGTCCCGGCGCCGACGTAGCCGACGGATCTGGCGGCCTCGACCGCCGCCGCGCCCATGGCCGCCCGGGCCGCGGCGTCGAGCAGCGGGGAGGGCGCCTCTTCGATGATCTTCTGGTGGCGGCGCTGGAGGCTGCACTCGCGCTCGCCCAGGTGGACGACGTTGCCGTGCGTGTCGGCCAGCACCTGGATCTCGATGTGGCGGGGGTTGTCCACATACCGCTCGATCAGCAGGGTCGCGTCGCCGAACGCGGCGGCCGCCGTACGGCGGGCGGAGTCCAGCGCCTCCGGCAGCTCCGCGGCCGCGCGCACCAGCACCATGCCCTTGCCGCCGCCGCCCGCCGAGGGCTTGATCAGCGCGGGGAAGCCGATCCGTCCGGCGGCGTCGATCAGGTCGTCGCCGGGTTCGGCGCCGCCGGGGACGACCGGGACCCCGGCCGCCGAGACGGTGGCCTTGGCGCGGATCTTGTCGCCCATGGCCTCGATGGCCGACGGCGGCGGGCCGATGAACACCAGCCCGGCCTCGGCGCACCGCCGGGCGAAGGCCGTGTTCTCGGCCAGGAAGCCGTATCCGGGGTGCACGGCCTGGGCCCCGGAGGCCGCGGCGGCCTCCAGGATCCGGTCCGCGTCGAGGTAGCCGCCGCCGAGCCGGAGCGCGACGTCGGCCTCACGGACGTGCCGCGCGCCGGCGTCGGCGTCGCTGTGGACGGCGACGGAGCGGATGCCCATCTCCCGGAGCGTGCGGATGATCCGCAGGGCGATCTCGCCCCGGTTGGCGATGAGGACGGTGTCGAACATCATGAGCGGCCCCCGCGAGGCGGTTGGGGAGCGGGTGAGTGGGTCATGGGGCGGTCACATCCGGAAGACGCCGTAGCCGACGGGGTCGAGAGGGGCGTTGGCCGAGGCCGACAGGGCCAGGCCGAGGACGGTGCGGGTGTCGAGGGGGTCGATGACGCCGTCGTCCCAGAGGCGGGCGGTGGAGTAGTAGGGGTTGCCCTGGTCCTCGTACTGCCTGCGGATGGCGTCGGGGTCGGCGTTGCCGACCGTGGAGAGCACGTTCGCGGCCTGCTCGCCGCCCATCACGGAGATGCGCGCGTTGGGCCACATCCACAGGAACCGGGGGGAGTAGGCGCGCCCGGCCATCGCGTAGTTGCCCGCGCCGAACGAGCCGCCGACGACCACGGTGAACTTGGGCACCCGGGCGCAGGCGACGGCGGTGACCATCTTGGCGCCGTGCTTGGCGATGCCCCCGGCCTCGTAGGCCTTGCCGACCATGAACCCGCTGATGTTCTGCAGGAACACCAGGGGGACGGCGCGGCGGTCGCACAGCTCGATGAAGTGCGCGCCCTTGAGCGCGGACTCGCCGAACAGGATGCCGTTGTTGGCCACGATCCCGACCGGGTGGCCGTGGATGTGGGCGAAGCCGGTGACGAGTGTGGCACCGTACTCGGCCTTGAACTCCAGGAACCGGCTGCCGTCCACGACGCGGGCGATGATCTCACGCACGTCGTACGGCGTGCGGGTGTCGGCGGGGACGATCCCGTAGAGGTCGCGGGGATCGTGGGCCGGCTCCTCGGTGGGGACGCGCTGCCAGGGCGCCGGGGAGCGCGGGGCGAGGGTGGCCACGATGTCGCGGACGATCCGCAGCGCGTGGGGGTCGTCCTCGGCGAGGTGGTCGGTGACGCCGCTGACCCGGGCGTGCAGGTCGCCGCCGCCCAGCTCCTCGGCGGTGACCTCCTCCCCGGTCGCCGCCTTCACCAGCGGCGGGCCGCCCAGGAAGATCGTGCCCTGGTTGCGGACGATCACCGCCTCGTCGCTCATCGCCGGGACGTAGGCGCCGCCCGCGGTGCAGGAGCCGAGCACCGCGGCGATCTGCGGGATGCCGCGCGCCGACATGGTGGCCTGGTTGTAGAAGATGCGGCCGAAGTGCTCGCGGTCGGGGAAGACCTCGTCCTGCTTGGGCAGGAACGCGCCGCCGGAGTCGACGAGGTAGACGCACGGCAGGTTGTTGTGGAGGGCGACCTCCTGGGCCCGCAGGTGCTTCTTGACCGTGACCGGGTAGTAGGTGCCGCCCTTGACCGTGGCGTCGTTGGCGACGACCACGCATTCGCGGCCGGAGACGCGGCCCACGCCGGTGATGATCCCGGCCGCGGGGGCCTCGTCGCCGTACAGTCCGTTGGCGGCGAGCTGGGAGAGCTCCAGGAAACGCGAGCCCGGGTCGAGCAGGGTGTCCACCCGGTCGCGGGGCAGCAGCTTGCCCCGCGAGACGTGCCTGGCCCGTGACTTCTCCGGACCCCCCAGCCCCGCGGCCGCGAGCCGTTCTCGCAGGTCGGCGGCCAGGCGCTCGTTGACTTCCGCGTTGCCCTTGAACTCCTCGCCGCCCGGGTCGCAGGTGCTTCGCAGCACCGGCCAGCCACTCATGCGAGCCTCCTGTCCGGCTCCGTCGCCGTGAGTTAGCGGTCACTAACTTCACCATCGATGTTAGTCATCATTAACGTCACCGTCTACCATGCGAGATGTGACGACTGCCCAGACCTCCTCCCGCAACCGAGGGTCCCGGCGCGCGGAGATCCTGGAGGCCGCCGCCGAGCTGTTCGCGGCCCGCGGCTTCCACGGCACCTCCATCGAGGACATCGGCGGCGCGGTCGGCACCTCGGGCCCCGCCCTCTACCGGCACTTCAGCGGCAAGGAGGCCCTGCTGGCGGAGATGCTGCTGGACATCAGCGAGCGTCTGCACACCTCGGCGGCGGGCCGCGTGACCGGGGCCCCCGACGCCGAGCACGCCCTCGACTCGCTGCTGACCGGCCAGATCGAGTTCGCGCTCAGCCATCCCGCGCTGATCACCGTGCACGACCGCGAACTGGGCAACGTCCCCGAGCCCGCCCGCCGCCAGATCCGCCGCCTGCAGCGCCTCTACGTGGAGGAGTGGGTCACCGTGCTGAGCGAGCTCTACCCGGCCTGCCCCCCGCCGCGCCTGCGCGCCGCGACCCACGCCGTCTTCGGCCTGCTCAACTCCACCCCGCACAGCGCGGGCGAGCTCACGTCCGAGGCGATGGCCCAGCTGCTGCGGGGCATGGCCCGCACCGCGCTCGCCGCGGTGCAAAGTTAGCGCCTATTAACATCAAGGGATCCCCAACGGGCGGGTCCCCCGGGTGACGCCCGTGGCCGTCCGCCCGGCGGCCACGGGCGTCACCGTCTCAGCCGCTCTCGTGGCGGCGCTGGCACTCCATGCAGAAACGGGCCAGGGGCCGGGCCTTCAGCCGTTCGAAGGGGATGCCCAGACCGCAGCCGTCGCACCGGCCGTAGGTCAGCTCGGCGATGTCCTGCAGCGCGTGGCGCACGACGGCGGTGCTCCGCTCGGCGGAGACGATGTCGGCCAGGAGCTCCGGCTTCGCCGAGACCTCCAGCGCGTCGTCGTTCACCGCGGCCTCCAGCTCGGCGAGCTGCTTGGTCCAGCGGAACAGCTGCTCTTCGAGCTCCTCACGGAGGATGCCGAGCTGGACGGCGCTGAGGTGGATGTCGACAGACATGATGTTCGGGTCCTTTCGGAAGACGCGTGAAGCGAAGAAGACACGTGAAGCGGTGAAGGTGAAGAAGGTGAAGAGGCGCGCGAGTGTCGGAGCGCACCGAGGACGACGTCCGGTCCGGCCACGGGCGTGCCGACCGGCCCCGGTCACCGGACGTGACGGCCCGGCCGACTCACCGGACGTGACGGCCCAGCCGACTCACCGGACGTGACAGGCCGGCCGGCTCACCGGAGGTGACGGCCCGGTCCGGCCGCGGGCACAGCCCGGCTCCGGGACCGCGCCCCGCGCCGCCGCCCCGGAGGACGGCGTGGCATACGCGGACGGCACGGCAGGCGCAGGCAGCACGGACGGCGCAGGCAGCACGGACAGCCCGGCGCGCGGACGGCACCGCGCCGGGTACGGCAGGCCCGTCACGGCCACCGCGGCGCGACGGACGCCCCGCGTGCCGGCAGAGGCCGGCCGCCCGGAGTCCAGCCGTCCGGCCGTCCGGTCGGCATGCCGATCCCGGTGGCCCGCCCGGCATGTCCGCGCCGAGGACGGGTCCGGCCCGCCCGTCGCCACGGACTCCGGCATGTGGCCGCCCCGGCGGGGCGGTCCCGGACGGCGAGCCGCCCGCACCACATGGCCCGGGACCCCTGCCGGGCCCGCGGCCCGGTGGAGACCGGAGAAGCCCGGTGAGACCGGAGAAGAGGAGGGTCTAGGAGAGTGGAGGGCTGCGCAGGGTGACGATCCGCTGGACCGTACGCCGGGGATTGGCCGCCGGGCCCGCGTTCAGCCAGGCGAGCAGCAGCAGGACGGGGGACGCCACGGCGGCGACCACGGCCAGGAGGTGACGGAGCTGCCCCGGCGTCGGCAGGTGCTCCGTCCCGCTCGGCGCGGTCGACTGGTGCGCGCCGGCGGGCGGCGGGACCCAGAGACCGGTGTCGGCCACGGTGGGACGCCATCCGCCGGACCACGGGGAAGGGGCGACGGCGGACAGGACGACGGCAAGAACGAGGCCCACCACGGCCGCTGCGGCAGTGGGCCTGGGTGTGACCCACCGCGGTTCCCTCATCGTCTCGACCATAGCCCACTCCCCGTGAAAGGGCACTTCACGCGGAGGGTCACATGGGCAGGGGCGCGGGGGCGACCGCCGGGGGGCCCGTCACCATCGGCCGGGGGGCCGGGACGCGTTCCATGGGGAGCGGGATCACCGACACGCAGTCGTACTGGGGACACGGCGCGGTGACGCACTTCTTTGGGGAGGGCACGCAGATCCGGCCGGCGCCGCAACGGGCGGTCGCGCACGAGGATGTGGGCGGGCAGGCGACGGCCGCCCGGACGGCCGGCGCCGCGGCGCCGAAGACCTGCGGACCGGCCGCCCACGCGGCCGGCGCGGCGACCGTCAGTCCGGCCGCGACGGCCGCGGCCAGGGTCAGTTCTCGAAGCATCTCTCCCCCGTTGGCATGATCGGCTCCGGCTCTCAGACGATGCTCGCACCGGCCGTGTCTGCTACCGGCAAAGCGACGCCCCGCAATCGGAGCGCTTGTCCCCTGCTCTCCTGTGTCCCCCCGGAGCGCCTATCCCCGGAGCGTTGTCCCTTCGGAGCGTCTGCTCCCGGAGCGCTTGTCTCCTGGAGCGTGCGGACCCCTTCTGGAGCATGCGAGCGGCCCGGGTGCTCGAGC
>NZ_JBSFPS010000358.1:0-8734 GCF_053588315.1 Streptosporangium sp. NPDC003464
ACTCCCCGATCAGGGCAGCGACCTTCGAGCGGACCGACTACAGCGTGGCGTCCGGGCCGGCGCCCGAGCCGGACGAGTGGATGCGCCGCCTCGGCGAGCTGCCGCTGTCGTACCAGCCCGGAGAACGGTGGCAGTACGACCTCAGCAACGAGGTGGTCGGCGTGCTCGTCGCCAGGGTCACGGGCCGGCCGCTGGAGACGTTCCTGCGCGAACGCGTCCTCGATCCGCTGGGGATGAGGGACACCGCCTTCCACGTGCCCGCCGGCAAGATCGACCGGCTGCCGCCCCTCTACGGACCCGACCCGCAGAGCGGTGAGTTCCACGTGTGGGACGAGGCGGCGGGGGGAAGGGTCAGCCGGCCCCCGGCGTTCCAGGGCGGCGGCGGTGGGCTGGTCTCCACCGTCGACGACTACCACGCCTACTTCCGGATGCTGCTCAACGGCGGGACGCACGGCGGCGAACGGATCCTGTCCAGGCCCGCCGTCGAGCTGATGACCACCAACCGCCTCACGCCCGGGCAACAAGCTGCCCGGGACGCCATGTACAGGAACATCGCCCACATCACGGTCGGCCAGGGGCAGCACGGCGGCTGGGGCTTCGGGATGGCGGTGCGCACCCACCGCGGCGACCACGCCCCCATCGGCCAGTTCGGCTGGGACGGCGGCAGCGGCACCTCGACCTACGCCGACCCGGACAACCAGCTCACCGGAATCCTGCTCACCCAGGTCGGGATGTCCACCCTGGATTCGCCGCGGCTCATCCACGACTTCTGGACCACGCTCTACCAGGCCATCGACGACTGACAACGGGCTCGCCCCGATCACCACGTCCGCGCGCACGGCCGCGACCGGAGCCAGGCCGCCGCCGCGCCCGCTACCTCGCCTTGATCGCCGCCCACCGTGGCCTGAGTCGGCGGCGGCCGGGCGGCGGGCGGGGACCGGGCGGCGTTCGGACAGGAACACCGGCCCGTGCGTGCGCGTGCTGCCGTCCGGGAGGTGGAGTAGCCGGGGTAGCAGGTGGGCCGTGCCGCTGTCCCAGTACACCCATTCGATCGCGCCACCCTTGGGCCCGTCGATGCTCCCTGTCGGGGTCTGACCGGTATTCCTGCGGAATTGACCGCTAAGGATTGTGATGCGTTCCGGCTGAGGTGACGCTGTCCTGGCGTTCCCGGCCCTCCGCTCCTGAACGTGTCCCCAGCCGCCAGGTAGCGGGGTGAGAGGTCTGCGGTCGCGAAGGCCGGGGATGCTCCCGTGTCGAACAACAGTGACGGCCTATAGATGCCATGACTGCCGTCACGGAGCTGACGATGCCGGGGAGTGGATGCGCGATTCCAGCCCGGCCAGAAGTGTGGAGTCCGAACTCGAACGTGTCCCTGGGCGGGGTTATGGCGGCGGAGTCGATGCGGGCCCGGAGTCGGGGATGGTCTGGGCGACCGCGAGGCAGGAGTACCGGCGACGAACGTGTCACCAGCCCCAAACGCGGATGATCAAGGACCTGAGGTCCCGGATGAGGGGTTTGCATTCCTGCAACTTTGCAAGGGCACGTATGTGTGCCGGGAGCCGTCCCTGCGGTCGCGGGCCCTGGTAGCCGACCCGGAAAGGTGTCTGGCGGTGGTGCCGTGACGATAAGTGCTCCTCCGGACGCCATGATGCGGCGGCCCGGGTAACGGTGCGATTCACACGTAGCGATCGATGGGGGGTTGGGTGGTATTCCGAGGGGTAGGCACAGCGTGAATCAGCCGCGCCCTGGATCGTGGGTGACGCGGTAAACCTGATCTCGCTCGGCCGATCGGCGCCCACCATGGCGAGCGCATTCGGCGGCTCGTCGGTGCCATCGGCGTCGTCGTCGGGATCACGGTGGTGGACCTGCTGACCGGCGCGCCGGCCAGGCAGGCGACGGAGATCGACTCCCTGTTGGTGCGAGGCATATGCAGAGGAAAATCCATGGAACTGACAGCCACGACAACCATTCGCAAACCCGTACCGGAGGTCTACGCGTTCTGGCGCGATCTGGAGAACCTGCCGACGTTCATGGCACATCTCGAGGAGGTCCGCACCACCGGTGACCGTAGGAGCCATTGGGTCGCCAACGCCCCGTTCGGCAAGGACGTCGAGTGGGATGCGGAGATCGTCGACGAGGCGCCCGGCGAAAAGATCGTGTGGCGGTCGACCGGTGACGCCGAGGTGCCGAACGCCGGCACGGTCCGGTTCATGCCGGCCCCGGACGGTGTGAGCACTGAGGTGCAGGTCGTTCTGGCGTACGACATTCCGGGCGGCACGATCGGCCAGGCGGTCGCCAAGTACTTCGGTGAGGAACCGCACCAGCAGCTCGACGACGACCTGCGCCGGCTCAAGCAGGTGCTGGAGACCGGCGAGGTGGTGCGGTCCGACGGCGCCCCGTGGGGCAAGCGGGCCCGCAAGGAGTTCCCGCAGCGTCCGGCGCAACCGCTGTCGGACTCCGAGCTCGCGAAGGGAGTAGACGAGTGAGGGCGAACACCTGGGCGGGCCGCAACAAGGTCGAGGTCCGTGACGTGCCGGACCCGAAGATCCTGAACAAGCGCGATGCCATCGTACGGATCACCTCCACCGCGATCTGCGGCTCGGACCTACACCTGGTCGACGGGTATGTGCCCACGATGCAGGACGGCGACGTCATGGGGCACGAGTTCATGGGTGAGGTGGTCGAGGTCGGGCCGGGCGTCGATCCGGATCGGCTGCGCATCGGGGACCGGGTCGTCGTGCCGTTCCCGATCTCCTGCGGCGCGTGCGGCGCCTGCGCCGCCGAGCTGTACTCCTGCTGCGAGAACTCCAACCCCAACGCCGGAATCGCGGAGAAGATGTTCGGTCACCCGGTCGCCGGGATCTTCGGCTATTCGCATCTGACCGGCGGCTTCGCGGGCGGTCAGGCACAGTACGCGCGGGTGCCGTTCGCCGACGTCGGTCCGCTGAAGATCGAGTCCGATCTGACCGACGAGCAGGTGCTGTTCCTCTCCGACATCCTGCCCACCGGCTACATGGGTGCCGAGATGTGCGACATCCAGTCCAGCGACGTGGTGGCGGTGTGGGGGGCCGGCCCGGTCGGCCAGTTCGCCATGGACAGCGCCCGGATACTCGGCGCCACGGAGGTCATCGCCATCGACAAGGAGCCGTACCGGCTGCAGATGGCCGAACGGGCGGGCCACACGCCGGTGAACTTCGAGGAGGTCGACGTACGGTCCCGGCTGCTCGAACTGACCGGCGGCCGGGGACCGGACAAGTGCATCGACGCCGTCGGTCTCGAGGCCACCCACGGCAGTGCGCACATCGCCGCGTACGACCGGCTCAAGCAGGCCGTACGGTCGGAGACCGAGCGCCCGCACGCGCTGCGCCAAGCGATCCTGTCGTGCCGCAGCGGCGGCGTGGTCTCGGTGATCGGCGTCTACGGAGGTCTGCTGGACAAATTTCCCGCCGGCGCGTGGATGAACCGGTCGCTGACCCTGCGTACCGGGCAATGCCACGTACAGCGCTACATGAGGCCGCTGCTGCAGCGCATCGAGCGCGGAGAGCTCGATCCGACCCGGATCATCACCCACACGCTGCCGCTCGACGAGGCGGAACGCGGCTTCGAGCTCTTCAAGAACAAGCAGGACGACTGCGAGAAGGTCGTTCTCAAACCCTGACGGCCACCCGGCATCGGGCCGCCGCGGCGAGCGCGGTGGCCGGATGCGGGTCTGTCCGGCGGCGCTGGTCTGTGGTGCCCGCCCGGCAGTGCGAACGGACCCTGTCCCGGGGCGGGAACTACGCGTCCTTCTGGTCCCGCCAGCCGCCGGGTTCGGGATGGTAGCCGTAGGCGGCGGCCCGCACCGTGTCCTCGTCCTCCAGCCCGGAGCCGATCGCGCCGCCGACGGTGGCCAGCGAGCTGATGATCCAGGCCAGCATCAGGTAGTCGGTGAAAGCGACCGGCCGCTGCAGGGTCTGTTTCAGCACGGATGTGTCGATCAGCAGCGCCGCGGCGAGTATCGTTCCGGTGAACAGCACCAGATAAGACACCGCGGCGGCCAGGGTGAGGGTGAGGATCGTGCCCAGGTTGAACAGCCGGGCCAGCTCAGCCGGCGTCTCTCGGTCCGGTTTCTCCCACAGGTCGTGCGCGATGATCAGCCAGGTCACCAGCGCGGTCAGCCCGAGAAGCATGATCACGGTGAGGCGGAGTCCGCCGAGCGCATCGCCCATCTGCCAGATGGTGTTGGTGGTGAGCGCGAACGCGGCCGTGCCAAAGGCGCCGACCAGCAGTTTGGACAGGCCCAGCAGGGCGCGCCCCGGGCGGTTGGCCCGGACCATTCCGGTCACCAGCCGCACCCGGCCGATCAGCCGCGAGGCGACGTAGCCCAGTTCCCCGGCATCCGCCTCGCCGACCACCCGGTGAATGGCGGCAACCTGGCCGGCCAGCTCGGCCGGTGCCCCGCCGGCCGGCGGCACCCGTTCCTCGGAAGCGTCAGTGAGTAGCCGGCCCACGAGACCCGGAACGGCTGCGCGGAGCGCTCGCAGCTGGCGCAGCCCCAGCGCGGGCAAGGACACCATCGCGACTCGGCGCCGGGCGGACATCTGCGCGACCAGCGGCACCCGCTCGGTGTGCAGCGGCAGGTCGGTCAGGCAGATCGCGACGTCCCACCGGGCGTCGACGCGTCGGTGGGCAAGATCGTCGAGTAGCGCCTCAACGCCGCCGTCGCGGCGGGGAGCCACGTCACCCCAGCTTTCCCGGACGGTCCACCGCACGTCCGCGTCCACCCGCTCGGCGAGCCGGTCGGCCAGCTCGGCGGTGAGCCGCGCAACCACCTGGGCCGGATAGTCAGGCGGGGTCGCCACGAGTCCGACGACGATCTCCGGCCGATGCTGATCACTGGTGGCCATTGAAGCTCCTCCCCGGTAGCCGGGAGAAATCCCAGGACTGACTACCCGCTGTCGCGCGACACATGCGTCACGTATCGGGTCATGCGCTAAATGGGGGTTCTGTCCTGTTCGGTTGTGGGTCGGCGTAGCGTAGATGATCGTTCCGATGCCTCAGGGCCACGATCTTCATCGTCCGAGCAGCATCGCCTCAGATCATTCGCCTACATCGAACTCTCCTTCACCTTCAGGGCACATGAATACGGCAGAAGGGATCACACACGGGGATAGTCGCTGGTCAGTGTTGAGGGGGTGCTGCAAAGTGCCTTTGGCGGCGGAGATAGCTTTGGGATGTGGAGAAGGCTGAGCGGCGGCTCGTCACCGGGCGGCCGCCGAGACCGGCGAACTGGTCGTCGGCGACGCCCTCGACGGGGCGGTTGACCGGCCCGGGCCGAGCTTCGGGGCGACGTTCGCGCCGCTTGGCAGCGGCGGGGAGCACCGGTCGCTGAGAGATCTCTGGGGGGTGCCCCGCCCCCGGTCGATGACCCTCACCGACTCCGGCCAGCCCAGGCCGGGTTTGCCGGTGACGGCCTCCCAGAGGGCATCGGTGGTCAGCGCGGATTCGTCGACCTTCTCGGTCAGGCCCGGGCCGATCAGGGCAACCCAGCCGGTGCCGGAGCGCACCACGGTGAATCCGGCCGGTTCGGCGTGCTCGGTGACCCAGTTCAGGCCGCACCTGCAGTGGGTGTCGTGGTAGCGGCGCCACTTCGAGCCGGGCGCCTCGTACACGAGTTTGTCGCCGTAGCGCTGGGTGTCGCGCGTAAATCCCGACATCACAGCAGCGTTCCACGAGTTGTCGACAGTTTCGCCCTGCTCGACCGACGCTGTGCCTTGCACTGGCGATCGCCTTGCCGTTCCGAGCGCCGAGCTCGTGATCCCCTACCGTAATCGAACTGGGACATCGGTCAGACGACGTTCCATCGCCGCAGGTCAGACACTACTTCGTTGAAAATTTCTTCATTGCTACTGGGACCCCCACCAGCGCCAACACCTCGGTGATCAAGCGGCCAGCTCGACGTCAGCGAAGTCGACCTCCTTGAGCAGCGGGTCGAACGGATCCGGCCGGTGACGGAGCTCGTCGGTGGCGTACACGCCGAAGCGGCTGATGCGGGCCCGCAGGTAGGGGGCGATCTGGCCGAGCTGGTTGGCAGTGATCTGCCAGCCCTCGGCGACCAGCTGCCGCACGACGTCGGAGATGTCCAGGGCGTTGTGGAAGACGACCAGGTTGGCCAGCAGCGTGTTGAACTTGATCAGTTTCTCCTGCTCTTCGGGGTCGATGTCGGCCAGCTGGGCGGCGAACCCGCCGGCCTGCTCCACTGCCGCCCGCACCGCCTGCACGCTGTGGGTCTGCACCACGAGCGCCGACAGCATCTCGCCGAACGCCTGGACCTGTCCGGCGTTACCGGCGCACGAGGTCACCGCCTCCATGGCCCGCGCCACGGCCTCGACCCCGGCGGCCGAGGTCTCGCTGCCGGGGTCGAGACGTTCCAGCACCTGACGGTAGGTGCCGATCAGCCGCTCGCTGGTCGCGCGCTGCCGGGCGCGGATCTCCTCCAGCTCCGCCCTGGCCCGTTTGACGTGGGAGGCCATCCGCTTGCACAACATCTCGGCCAGGTCGTCACGGGCCCGCATCCGGGCGGTGTGCGTCAGGCACGCCAGCAACGCCACCTGCTTGACCGCCTCGTAGCGCGACAAGATGTCGGCGTCCTGCGCATCGGCCTCACCCGCGAAATCCGCAATCTTCGACGGCGCGATGCCCTCCAGCCACGCGTCGGTGTCGCCCAGCGCATCCACCTGATCCAGCCACGACACCTGATCCCTGAACCGCGCCCAAGCTGGCCCGCTGGGCGGGCTTCTTGAGCCGGTTGAACGTCGATTTGCCGTCCGGCCCGACGACCAGCAGGCCCTCCATCCGGGCCCGGCCGGCCTCGCCCATCCGCCGCAGGATCGTGGCGAAGATCGTGGCGTTCACCTCGGCGCGGATGCTCGTGGCCAGGTCCTCCAGCGTCGTGTACCCGAGCAGTTCCAGCCGGAGCCGGAGCAACTCCTCGATCGCCACGTTGATCAGGTCCGCCGGGTTGTTCTTGGCCTGGGCCGCCTTCCGGATCGCCGCCGCGGCGATCGCCCGGGCCCGGCCCGCGTCGTACTTCACTCCCTGACGCTGACGCACCAGCTTGCGATGCGCCTTCGCACTCCGGGAGGCGCCATGGTCCGGCCAGACGTCCTCGGGCAACTCAGGCAGCGCCGAACGTGGTCGATCACCACCTCGGGGATCTCGTCCGGGGAGGGGAAGCGCGCCATCTTCTGGAAGCACTTCAACGCCAGCACCAGCGCGAAGCACGATTCCCGGCTGCCAGTGCGCTGTTCGGCCCAGGCCACCTCATCGGGAGACGGCGTGAAGAACACGTGCAGCACTCTTGCCGACGTCAGCCGCTTGAACTGCGGATAGGCGGTCCGCTCGATCCACGTCATCCCAAGGCCGTCCCTCGCCTCAATCCCGGCGTCCAGACTCCGAAACCGTAGCGACGATCAACCTGGCCGAACGACCTTGTTCATCAAATCGCAACCAGACCCACGCAGTGGGTCATGCCGGCTCACGATCACGCCGTTTACCAGCGGCTCAGCGGCTCACTGTCCCTTTCTCTCGTACTTGGGCTGCCCCCTGAGTGGGCTGTGCCGCGCACTTGGGCCCGTCCGCGACGGCACGTCCCTCGTCGGGCCCGCAGTCTCAGGACCGCCCCACCAGGTCCTCAGCCGCAGGGCGCTGAGCATGGTCCTGCGGTCCAGGGCGTGGTTGAGCGCCTGGCGGACCCAGGGGGCGCGCAGGGCCGGGGTGATCTTGCCGCCGCGGTCGAACAGCAAGAGGCCCTGGAAATCGAAAGGGGGGATCCGCTGGGAATGTCGGGGAGCATACACACGGAACTAACCACGTGGTAGGTTTTGCCGAGCCGGAACTTACCACGTGGTAGGTTCTGCCTCCCCGGAGGCGAGGTGGCGACGCCGTACCGTTGACAACGGCCCTGATCGGGGCGCCCCGAGCCGCACCCCAGGAGAGACGTACGTGAGCGACCAGACCCAGGCACCAGCCGTGCGGCCGTCGAAGGGCGAGCGCACGCGCGCCCGCATCCTCGACGCCGCGGCAGAGCTGTTCTCCGCCTCCGGATTCCACGCCGTCTCACTGCGCGACATCGCCACGCACGCCGGTCTCACGCACGCGGGGCTGCTCCACCACTTCCCCGGCAAGGAGTCGCTGCTCATCGAGGTGCTGAGCCACCGCGACCGGGAGGACGCCAAGGTGCTGTTCCAGGCCGATCCCGGGACCAGCCCGGAGGACTTCCTGGGGCGGGTGGTGAGCATCGTCCACCGCAACATGCGGACCCCCGGCCTGGTCGGCCTGTACGCCAAGATCTCGACCGAGGCGACCGACCCCGCCCACCCCGCGCACGGTTACTTCGTCGAGCGCTACCGGGTCATGCGCGGCCAGATCGGCGCGGCCTTCGCGGCGCTGGCCGCCCGCACCGACCCCCCGGCCGGCTACGACCCGGACCTGGCCGCCCAGATGCTCCTCGCCGTGATGGACGGGCTGCAGACCCAGTGGCTGCTCGACCCCGGCGCGGTCGACATGCACGCGGCGGTGGTGGCCTTCTTCGCCCGGCTCGACCTGGACCTCAGCGGCGCGCCACCCCACTCCGACCACCGCTCCGGCCCCGCCCCGGAGCCCTCCCCCGCATCCATCCCGAACCCAGGGGCCGACACATGAACCTCCGTGAACCCAACGACCTCACCCTCGTCGAGAAGGCGTCGCTGACCTC
>NZ_JBSFPS010000359.1:0-8341 GCF_053588315.1 Streptosporangium sp. NPDC003464
CCTGGAACGCGGACGGAGTGCTGCCGGTCGGCCTGATCGAGGCGCCCACCGCGGTGCTGCGCCCGCCGCCGGCGACCGGTGAGCCTCCCGTGGCCCTTTCCTGACCGGTGTCCGCGGCCGTCACCGCCGCCGGGGCCCGCCGGGCCCGGGGCGACGGCCGCCCCGGGCGGCGGGCCCGGGAGTCCCGCGCTCCCTCAGCCGGCCTCCTGCGGCGGGCGGCGGGCGGCGACCAGGGCGAGCACGCCGATGACGGGCAGCACCCAGCTGCCGGTGACCGGGAAGTAGATGACGCACAACGGCACGCCGATCACCAGCAGGTACCACCCGACCTGCGCGGGCAGCCGCCCGGTCGCCCGGACCACGGACCGGCTGAGCGTCCCCATCGCCAGGAGCGCGGCACCCCCCGTCAGGAACCACACGCTCGCCTCGCGCGGCCAGTATCCGGCGGCGCCGGTGTCGACGACGGTGCCGAGGAACCCGTCGCCGGCGATCTCGGACCAGGCGTTGGGCTGGGCGAAGGCCCAGACGAAGTGGAGCACCGCCGTCGCGATGATCAGCCGTGGCACCCAGCGGGTCAGCCCGTTCATCCGTCCTTCCCGTCGTCCGGCATCAGGCGCATCGCCAGCTCGTAGACGTCGCGCAGCTCCTCGGCGGGCACCGGCGGGGCGATCTGCCCGGCCCCGATCAGTATCAGATACAGCATGCGGGCCATCGGGAGGGCGTCCGCCTCGGCGCCTCCGGCCTCGTGCCACAGCGACCGCAGGTAGTCGATGCGCAGCCGGTCGACCAGCTCCTGCGTCGCGCGCACCTCCGTATCCTGCAGCGCCCAGGCGCGGATGGCCGGCTCCGGATCGCCCGATCCCTTCTCGTCGGCCAGGACCAGCTCCAGGAGGCGGTCCAGCCTGGCCCGGACGGAGCCGCCGGCGTGCTCCACCGCGTCGATGTAGCGGGTGGTGTGCTGGGCCGCGAAATGCCGCAGCAGCTCGGTCTTGAACCCGGCCATGCCTTTGAAGTGGTGGTAGAAGGAACCCTTGGTCAGGCCGAGCCGCCCGCACAGCAGCTCCACGGTCAGCGCGGGCGCCCCCTCCTCGCCCAGCACGCCGAGTCCCTCCTCCAGCCAGTCGTGTCTGCTCGCCAATGTCTCCTCCTCCGTCGATCAAGCATCGGAACCGTACCATACGGTATGGTATGGCTCTGAGGCCGGGTCCGGCGGTCCGTGGGCACCGTGCCGGGGGCCGGCGGCATCCCGGGCCGGCCGTACCGGTCGGTCCGGAGAGGGCCCGTCTCAGCGCACAGGCTGGCCGATGCCCAGGAGGTTGCCCTCGCTGTCGCGGAACCAGGCGGCCCGCTCGCCGACGCCGACCGAGGGATAGTTCCCCTCGACGTGGGCGATGCCGCCGACCGTCCGCAGGCCGGGCAGGTCGACCTCCTCGAAGACCACGCCCCTGCTCCGCAGCCGCTCGACCACGGCCTCGATGTCGTCGACCTCCCACGCCATCTGGGTGTGGTCGCCCGAGGCCGCCCCCGCCGACGCGAACAGCGCGAACCGGCCGCCGCCGCACCGGTAGAGCAGGCCGCCGGGCCGCTCCTCGACGGGTTCGAGACCGAGCTTGTCCGCGTAGAACGCCCTGGCCCGCTGGAGATCCTGGGCCGGGAGCCGGGTGGCGACGGGGCTGTCGTTGAGCATGTGACGACTCTGTCACGGCGGAGGCCGGATCACCACGCCAATCGCCGCCGCTGGATCAGCCGGACGCGGCACCTGGAGGGGCACACCGGTTCAGCCGTCCCCGGGCCGTTCCGGCATGCCGTACGGGCCCGGGGCGTCGGCCGGACCCCACCTCGCGCGGCCCCCGCGTGTACGGCACGGCGCAGGAACCGGGCGAGGGGAGTCCGGCCGATCAAGGACCGGCCCGATCAAGGATCTGCGCGGAGCCGCCACAGAGACGTGACCTCGGCGGCGCGGGCCGCGTGGAGGGGGTCGGTCCCGTCGAAGGCACGGGGGTGTCTCGGCCGCGTTTCCAGCCGGTCCACGACCCGCAAACCCGCGGCCTCGAAGGCGGACAGGAGCTCGGCGCGGGTCCGCAGGGCGAGATGTTCGGCCAGGTCCGACAGGATAAGCCAGCCCTCGCCGTCCGGTTCCAGGTGCCCGGCGAGCCCGTTCAGGAAGCCGCGCAGCATGCGGCCGCCGGGATCGTAGACCGCGCGGTCGAGGGGCGAGGCGGGCTTGGCCGGGATCCACGGCGGGTTGCAGACGACGAGCGGCGCGCGGCCGGGTGGGAAGAGGTCCGCGTGCACGACGTCGACCCGGCCGGCCAGGCCCAGCCGTTCGAGGTTGTCGCGGGCGCAGGCCAGGGCGCGCGGGTCCTGGTCCGTGGCCACGAGGCGCTCGACGCCCCTGCGGGCGAGGACCGCGGCGAGCACACCGGTTCCGGTGCCGATGTCGAAGGCCCTGGAGCGCGAGGCGAGCGGCGCTCGGGCCACCAGGTCGACGTACTCGCCGCGGGTCGGTGAGAAGACGCCGTAGTGCGGATGGACACGCCCGCCCAGCGCGGGCACCTCGACGCCCCTGCTGCGCCATTCGTGTGCCCCGGCGATGCCCAGCAGCTCGCGCAGCGAGGTCACCGACGGCCCCGCCGCCGCACCGTAGACCTCCACGCAGGCCTGTCGCACGTCCGGGGCGCGCCGCAGGGGGACGGTGTAGTCATGATCGAGCGGCACCAGCAGCCTGCCCAGCGTGCGGGCGAGCTGGGAGCGCGCCTGGCGGTGCAGCTGGAAGGCGTGGGCCGGGGACCGGGCGGGAACGCGCGGACGGCGCCCGGCGCGCCGTGCCATGGCGCGCAGGAGCTGGCGGGCGTTGTGGAAGTCGCCGCGCCACAACAGCGCGGTGCCCTCGCGGGCCAGACGGTAGGCGGTGTCGGTGGTGAGGCGGTCATCGGCGGTCACCACGCGGGTGGGTGGCGGCGAACCGTTCTCGGAACGCCAGCGGGCGGACCGGGCTCCGCCGTCTTCGGTCCAGCAGACCTCGAGCACTCGGGCTCCTCATGATCGAACCAGTGATGGTCATGAAGAGCACTCCGTCGCGGTGGATCAGCCTGTGGCGGCCTCCCGCGAGGGAGTGCGCGCCGAGGCGTCGCCGAGAACCATGCCGGGCGGTGGGAACGACATGATCAACCTCCTCGTGGGATCCGGAAGCATCTCATACTAGGGCTTGCCGGCGGCTCGCATGATCGACCGGTCTCGCCCGACCGCCGGGCCCATAGGTCGCGGCCCAGGAGGCCGGGGGGCGCCTTGCGTGCCGGCCGGCTGGACATGGTGGAGCATCACGCCTCCTCGGAAATATCTTGACATGAAGATATTTCTGTCAGGGTTCTGGACGGCGCCGCTCCGACGTGCCCCGGCGGGCGCGCGAGACGGCGTGGTCGCCCGGCTCCGGCAGGCGCGGCCGTGAGCGTTCAGCTCCGGTAGGTGTGCGAGGCCGCGTGGTGGACGACGGCGACGGGCGCGCGGGCGTGCTGGACCAGGGCGTGCACGGGCGAGCCGAAGAGTCTCGCCCTGCTGGGAGGGCCGACGACGACCAGCTCGGCGCCGTCCGAGGCGTCGATGAGCGCCTTGGCGGGATGCTCGTGCACGACGTGCTCGATGAGGGGCACGTCGGGAAAGCGCTCGCGCCAGCCACTGATGGACTCGGCCAGCAGGCGGGCCTCCTCCTCGCCGACGCTCGTGATGTCGAAGACGAGCGGCTGCATGTCACCGGGTGCCCTGACGGCCGGGCGGGTCCAGGCGTGCACCGCCCGGAGCGGGACTCCCCGCCGTGCGGCCTCGCAGAAGGCGAACTCCAGGACGGGATCGCGGCCGGGGTGCCCGGTGACGCCGAGGACGACCTCCGTGCCGCGCCCGGCGCGCGGCCTGCTCACGATCACCACCGGGCAGGGGGACCGGGCGGCGAGGTCATGGCCGACCGAGCCCAGCAGCAGCCCGGTGAATCCGCCCCGGCCCCGGCCGCCGACGACGACCAGCTGCGCGGTCTCGGCCGTGGCGGCGATCGCCTCGGCGGCGGCGCCGTCGAGGATCTCGGTGATGACCTCCAGGCTGGGGGCGCGGATGTGGGCCTGCTCGGCGGCCCGGCGGAGCAGCTCCCAGGAGGCGGCCTCCGCGGCCGGCCCCCAGTGGGCGGGCTGCGGGACGAGGGGGACGTCATAGGCCCAGCGGAGAGCGGCGTGCACGATGCGCAACAGCGCGCCCCTCAGCACGGCCTCCTCCGCCGCCCAGGTCACGGCCTGCATCGAGGACGCCGAGCCGTCGACGCCGACGACGACGGGGTCCGTCATGGCCGTCACCCCGAGTCTCTGTCCGCCGGTACGGCGTGCCGCTCGTGGTGGCCGGGTCCGAGGCCGTGTGAGGTCATGTCCCCGCCTCCTGTGTCCGGGTCCCTCTTCTCCCATGCTCGCCCGCCCTCCGGCCGCCCGGGTAGGGGCGAAGGTCCCACGGGCCCGGAAACCGGCCGCTCCGGGCCCCCGGATCTCCGCCGCCGGGCGGGGCCAGAAGACGGGTGTACTCAGTCCGCCTGCTTCGCGAGGAAGCCCGCCCGGCCGCGGCCGTCGGATCCGTCCGCGCCGGCCCGGCTCGACCGCGATCCCTGTCCAGGCCGGCGGGCCCAGTCAACCCGTTCGGGAGATGGACCCGGAGAACCCGTTCGGGGTCCGGAGAGCCCGTTCGGGGGCGGGCCCGGGGAATCCTGTTCGGAAGCGGATCCGGAGAACCCCATTGGGGGCGGATCCAGGGAACCCCGTTGGGGGGTGGGCTCGGGGAACCCTGTCCGAACGCGGATCCGGAGGGCCCCGTTGGGGGGCGGGTCCAGGGAACCCTGTTCGGAAGCGGGCTCGGGGAATCCCGTTCGGGGGGTCGGAGGAATCTGTTCAGGGGGCGGAGGTGAAGACCAGGGAGGCGTTGTGGCCGCCGAACCCGAAGGAGTTGGTCAGTGCCGTGTCCTGCCGTCCTCGTCGCGGTCGGCCGGTGACGATGTCGAGCTTGATCTCCGGGTCGAGGTCGACCAGGTTGCGGGTGGCGGGGACGATCCCGTCGCGGATGGCGAGGATCGCGGAGATGGCCCCCATCGCCCCGGCGGCGCCGCACAGGTGGCCGGTCATCGACTTGGTCGCGGTGACCGCCGGATGCGTCCCGATCGCCTCGGCGATCGAGCGGGCCTCGGTCACGTCGCCGGGCGGAGTGGAGGTGGCGTGGGCGTGCACGTGCCCGATGTCGAGCGCGTCCAGGCCGGCGGAGGCCAGGGCCAGCCGGATGGCGCGCACCTGCCCGCCGGAGTGGGCCGCGGTGATGTGGTGGGCGTCGGAGGTGACGCCCGCGCCGGCCAGCATCGCATGGACGCGGGCGCCGCGGGCCGCGGCGGACTCCGCGCGCTCCAGGACCACCAGGGCGGCCCCTTCGCCGAGGACGAACCCGTCCCGCGCGGCGTCGAAGGGCCGCGATGCCTCCTGGGGGGCGTCGTTGCGCGTGGAGAGTGCCCTGGCCTGGGCGAATCCGGCGATGGTGAGGGGATGGACGCACGCCTCGCTGCCGCCCGCGACGACGACGTCGGCGCGGCCGAGGCGGATGAGGTCCAGGCCCATCGCGATCGCCTCGGCGCCGGAGGCGCAGGCGCTCACCGGGGTGTGGGCGCCGCCGCGGGCGCCGAGCTCCATGCTGACCACGGCCGCGGGCCCGTTGGGCATCATCATGGGCACGGTGTAGGGCGAGACCCGCCGCGCTCCGGAGGTCTCCAGGACCTCGGCCTGGGCGAGGGTGCTCAGCAACCCGCCGACTCCGGTGCCGACGACCACCGCCAGGCGCTCCGGCTCCGTCTCGGGGGCTCCGGCGTCGGCCCACGCCTCACGTGCGGCGATCAGGGCGACCTGCTCGCAGCGGTCCAGCCGCCGGGCCTTGACCCGGCCGAGCACCTCCTCGGGCTCCACCTGTAGCCGGCCCGCGATCCGCACCGGCAGAGCGGCCGCCCACTCCTCCTCGATCAGGCTGATCCCGGACTGCCCGGCCAGCAGGGCGGCCCAGGTGGAGGGCACGTCACCGCCCAACGGTGTGGTGGCGCCCAGCCCCGTGACCGCCACATCAGCTCTGTCGACCGCCATCGGACAACCCCCTTCTCCGTGAAGCACCTCTCCGAGACGCCTCGCAAGCCGTTCGGTCCCGGATCCACGCTGCCAGCGCGCGGCCGTTCCCGTAGGTGCCGCGGTCAACGAAGATTGCGCGCGAGGATTTGTCGGGAATCTCTCATGGCTCCGGTGCCGGAGTCGGGCACCATCGCGCCGTCCGCGCCGTCCGCGCCGTCCGCGCCGTCCGCGCCGTTCTCGTCCTCCTCGGCGCCGGGACCCCGGGACCGGTGGGCAGAGGTCGGAAGTCCCTGACGGCCGGGTCTTTCGGCCACTGCGGGGAACGCCGGGAAAGGGTCGGATGGAAGGGGGAGAAACGAGGAGGACGCCATGACAGCGCATGTAGCGGTGGGCACGGACGGCTCACCTTCCTCACAGGTCACGGTCGGGTGGGCAGCCGCCGACGCCGCGCGGCGCGGATGTGCCCTGCGGATCGTCCACGTGTCCGGGCCGTGGACCTACGACATCCCGCTCCAGACCCCGCCCGGCTTCCGTGACTCCGTGACCGAGCACGCCCGGGGCGTGCTGGAGGCCGCGGCCACCCTGGCGCGCGAGCGGGCCCCGCGGATCGAGGTGGAGACCGCGCTCGAAACCGGCCGGACGGTCGAGGTCCTCCGGCGCGAGGCCGAGACCGCCGAGCAGATCGTGGTGGGCCACCGGGGCCGCGGCGGATTCGCCGAACTGATGCTCGGATCGGTCTCCCTGGCCCTGGCCGGGCACACGGTTGCGCCGCTCGTGGTCGTCAGAGGCGAGCCGGAGCGGACCTACGACGAGATCGTCGTGGGCTTCGAAGGCTCGGCCCATTCGGCGGCGGCCCTGGAATACGCCTTCGAGGAGGCCACCAGGCGCGGCGCCCGGCTGCACACGGTCCACACCTG
The DNA here is from genome assembly GCF_053588315.1 of Streptosporangium sp. NPDC003464. Taxonomy (NCBI): domain Bacteria; kingdom Bacillati; phylum Actinomycetota; class Actinomycetes; order Streptosporangiales; family Streptosporangiaceae; genus Streptosporangium; species Streptosporangium sp. NPDC003464. The sequence continues at coordinate 7,040 of NZ_JBSFPS010000359.1, forward strand.
GCAGATGCCCGTCACGGGGCAGGGGGCCGCCGCCTACACGCCGCTGATCGAGGAGATCTTCGACACCGAGCGGCGCGTGGCGGCGGACACGCTCACTCCCTGGCGGGACAAGTACCCGCAGGTGGAAGTCACGCAGACGGCGGTCTGCGGGCATTCCGTCGCCGTCATCTGCGAGGCGTCGCGGAGCGCGGACCTGGCCGTCGTCGGCTCGCGCGGGCTGGGCCGGCTCGGCTCGGCCGTACTGGGTTCGGTCAGTCACGGGGTCCTGCACCACGCCCGGTGCCCCGTCGCGGTGGTCAGCGCCTGAATCGGGACGTGAGGGACGTACGGGATCTCGCCGCCCACCGGTCCGCGGACGGCGGACCGTAGGTCCTCCGCATCGGGGACTTTCGTCGCTGACGCGGCCGGCAGGGCTCCGGGAGGCTCGTAACGAGGAGGCCAATCATGAAGGTCGTGGATGTCATGGGTGTCAGGGCCGTCGCGGTGCGGCCGGAGGCGTCCTTCTCCGAGATCGTCGACGCCATGCGGCGTTTCAAGATCGGCGCGGTCACCGTCATCGACGCCGGCGGGCGTCCCGTCGGCGTGGTCTCGGAGGATGACCTGCTGCTCAAGGAGATCGATCCCGACAGGCACGCCGGCGGTGTCTTCGGTGGCCGCGGCAGGCGCGAGGAGCGCAGGAAGGCGGCCGGCGGCACGGCCGGGGAGATCATGAGCACCCCCGCGATCACCGTCACCCCGGAGACCTCCGTCCGGGAGGCGGCGCGGCTGATGCACCGGCACCGGATCAAGCAGCTGCCCGTGGTCGACACGGCCACCGGACGCGTCACCGGGATCGTCCACCAGAGCGATCTGCTGAAGGTCTTCACCCGGCCGGCCGACGAGATCGACCGCGAGGTCACCGCGGTCTGCGACCGGCTCGGCATCGACCGGCGGGAGCTGGCCGTCGGCGTCGAGACGGGTGTGATCACGCTGGCGGGACAGGTCGGCCGCCGCTCCCAGAGATCGCTTCTCGTCGCCGAGATCCGCCGGATCGACGGTGTTCTCGACGTCAAGGGTGGCCTGACGTACCGCTCCGACGACCTGGTCCCTGTTTCGACCCCCTACCTGTGACGGAGGTGGGCACGTGAGCGCTCGCACGAGCGAGGAGATCGCCTCGACGATCCACACGGCGGTGCAGGCCGCCGTGTGGGCGCCGTCGGTGCACAACACCCAGCCCTGGTCCTTCGCCGTCGACGGAGAGGAGATCGCCCTGCGGGCCGACAGCGACAGGAAGCTGCGGCTCGGCGACCCCGCGGGCCGGGA
>NZ_JBSFPS010000360.1:0-8257 GCF_053588315.1 Streptosporangium sp. NPDC003464
CAAGGAGCTCGCCGCGACGACCGTTCTGGCGATCTCCCTGGAGGAGGCGTCGGCACCCGGATGCCGGGGCCGCTGGGCAGCGCCAGCCGCGTGATCCGGCCGGGCGAGGGTGCGAAGTCGCGGTCGGGGTCCTCGGCGTTGAGGCGCGCCTCAACGGCGTGCCCCCACTCCTCGGGCGCGTCGCCTTCGAGCTTGCCGCCCGCCGCGATGTGCAACTGGGCCTTCACCAGGTCGACGCCGGTGGTGATCTCGGTGATCGGGTGCTCGACCTGCAGGCGCGTGTTGACCTCGAGGAAGGCGAACAGCCGCTCACCGGGGTGGTAGAGGAACTCGATGGTGCCCGCGCCCCGGTAGCCCACCGCGAGCACGAGCCGCTCGGCCGAGGCCTTCAGCTCGGCGACCTGCTCGGCGTCGAGGACCGGGGAGGCGGACTCCTCGATGATCTTCTGGTTGCGCCGCTGCACGGAGCAGTCGCGCACGCCCAGCGCCCACGCGGTGCCCTGCCCATCCGCGATGACCTGTACTTCGACGTGCCGGGCGCCCGTCACCAGGCGCTCCAGGAACACGACGCCACTGCCGAACGCGCGCGCGGCCTCCTGGCGCGTCAGCTCGTAGGCCCGGGTCAGCTCGTCGGCGTTGGCGACCATCCGGATACCACGACCACCGCCGCCCGCGGTCGCCTTCAGCATCAACGGGTAGCCGATCCGGTCCGCCGCCGCCTTCGCCTCCTCCAGCGTCTCCACCGGACCGCGGCTCCACGGCGCGACGGGCACGCCGACCTCTTCGGCGATCAGCTTCGAGCCGATCTTGTCGCCCAGCTTGCGCATCGCCTCGGCGCTCGGGCCGACGAACGTCACGCCGATCTCGGCGCACAGGTCGGCGAACGCCGGGTCCTCCGCCACGAAGCCCCAACCGACCCAGGCCGCGTCCGCACCGGTCTCGACCAGGGCTTTCTTGAGTACGGCGTGGTCCAGATAGGGCCGGTTCGCCGCGGGCCCCAAGTCGTAGGCGATGTCCGCCTCACGGACGAACGTGGCCGTCCGGTCGGAGTCCGTGTACAGGGCGACGGTCTCGATCCGTGTCCCTGTCTCCGCGGCTAGGTCCCGAACGGCGTGGATGAGCCGCATGGCGGCTTCACCGCGGTTGACGATGGCGACACGACTGAACACTGAGCAGGCCTTTCGAAGACGGTGAACATGGCGGCTACCCTCGCCCCGACCGGGGTACATACTCTTGGCTGCCCCCGGGATGCCGAAATGGCGGGGACTAAGCGTGTTTCGCGGCCGGAGTTGTGGGGATCGCACAGACGCACCCGCCGGGATGGTGTGGCATGCGGCTGATGTGGTCTTGGTCACGCAGCGGCTCATGGACTCGGAGCCGGTTCCCGACCGGCCGCGGCCGAGGGGGTCCGTTTGTCAGGAAGCGACAAAGGCGGTAGGTGGGCCCGCTCCGGTGCCGGACATGCTCCGATGGTGTTCGGAGGGTCTTCGGCGGGTCCGGAACCGGCCTGAGGTCCACATTTAGTTGATCTTGATGCGGGGCCGCGGGGTGCGCTGCCCCGGGTGTGTCCGGCCGCTGACGCCTCACCCGGCGTAGGTTCGGTCCAGCCGTGCGACGCCGAACCTCTGCCGACGCGCAGTCCGCGCCGGTGCGCGGCGCTGCTCTGCCGCGCATGTTGGCGTCTGCCGCCGTCACCGCTCTGCCCCTGCCGGAGTCATGGAAGTCCTGTGCCGAGCGTGCTGACCTGACGCCTGCCCGCTGCCGGTTACCCTGAAACCCTAACCGACGTGAACATATGAAGGGGCCAGGCGTGAGTGCCCGGCCTGTCGAGCCGGTCTGCCGAGCCGGTCATCGATCTTCACCTGCAGTGCGGTCAGAAATCAGAAAGGTGTCGGCGTCTGTCGTCACAGACGGACCGTCGGTACCTTCGCCGTTCCCGGACCCCGAACGGCTCAGGACATACCCGTTCAGGCCACGTAGACGGGGGCGAGATCGACGAATATACGGTAGTCCGTGATCAGGCCGTCGTCGCGGGTGCGCCAGATCGACACGGCTACGACGCTGACATCCTTGCCGTCGAGCCGCCGGTAGGTCACCTCGGTCTCGGCGATGATGTCGGCGTCCACCTGCCAGTTCCTGACGATCCGGTGCCGCAGGCCACCGATGGTGGAGAAGAACGCGCGCAACCCGGCGGCGATGGCCTCACGTCCCGCCATCGGCTCGGCGTTGCCGAACACCAACGTGGCGTCCTCGGCCAGCAACCGCACGAACTCGCCGGGGTCGAACGAGTCGACTGACTGGAAGACGCGTCGCACCACATCGTCGGTCATGCCGATCCTTCCTCGCGCAGTCGGGATCACTGGTGGGGACGATACGGGGCCGAGGGCGACGCGCAACTATCGCCGAGGTGGGTATCTCATCGCCGCAAGGCTCGCCGAAGGTCATCCGGCCTGCCGGGCCCGCTCCAGGTAGTGGACCAGGTCGCGCATCCGGTCCACGGGCCACGGCAGGTTCCGGCCGAGTTCCTCGCTGTTCTCCCGCCACATCGTCCGCGCCGCGGCCCTGGTCCGCTCTCCGCCGTCGCCGTCGCCGTGGAACCGGCCCCCCAGCGCGTCCCAGCGGCCGACCAGGGCCTGCACCCGTGGATCGTCGGCGGGGATGCCGTCCTGGACGTGCCGCAGGAGCTCCTCGACGAGCCCGGCCCATTCGGTCCTGGCCGCCTCGACGGCTTCCGGGCCGAGGCCGGCCCGGCGCCGGGCCAGTTGCTCCCGCTGTTCTGCCGTGAACGAGGTCTCGAACACAGAGATCATCTCCAATGCCGTCATGAACTGGTCCGGATCGGGCATCGACGCGCTGTCGATCTGCTCCAGCAGCCCGCGGAGCTGGTGCGTGAGCTGCTGGAGCCGTCCGCTTGGAGAGGGCCGCCGGGCTCGCCCCCGCCGATGGCGCCACAGTGGGGGAGGCGCCGGTTAGCGTGGAGTGCGGGGCGCGGTGCCCCGGTCCCGGTCAGGAGGTCATGGTGCCGGAAGGGCGTGAGGACACGCAGGCCGCCGAGGCGGTCGGCGGATCCGGTGAGCGGGTCCACGAATACGTCGTCGACCGGGTCAGGGACGTGACCCGCGGAGGAAAGATCGTGTTCGACGCCCCCGGCGGGGGTGTCGACACCGGGCTGCGGCGGCTGATCCCGGTGACCTATGACGTCGTCCTCGACCAGCCGGAGGTCAAGGAGACCGGAGAGGACAAGTGAGCCCGCGGCCGCCGGAGCCCGGCGGCCGCCGCATCACGCCGGATCACGCCGGGGCCACGGCGTGCGCGGCGCCTCGGCCCGCGTGACCCGGCCCGCGTGACCCCGGCCGGCCGGGCGCCGGAAGCGTCCGTGTTCACCCGATGAGACGTCTACCGGCTGATGAGACGCCTGCCCCGGGTCACCACGCGACCTCCAGGGTCGTCAGGCCGTACACGATGTGGAAGGAGCGGAAGTGCGCCTCGGGGGAGACGGGGCGCAGCTCGGGGAAGCGCTGGAGCAGGGCGGGGAAGGCGATCCGCATCTCCATCCGCGCCAGCGGCGCGCCCAGGCAGTGGTGCACGCCGTGGCCGAAGGCCACGTGACCGGGCGCGCCCCGCGTGATGTCGAAGGCGTCCGGGTCGGGCATGAGCGCGGGGTCGCGGTTGGCGGCGGGCAGCGCGCACATCACCAGCTCGCCGGGCCCGATCGTCTGGCCCGCCAGCTCGACCTCCGTGGTGGTCAGCTTGGCCGTGCCGGAGTGGACGATGCTGAGCCAGCGCAGCAGCTCCTCCACCGCCGCGTCGATCCGCTCGGGCTCCTTCCTGAGCAGCTCCAGCTGGTCGGGGTTGCGCAGCAGGGCCAGCGTGCCCAGCCCGAGCATGTTGGAGGTCGTCTCGTGACCGGCCAGCAGCAGCAGGCTGCCGATGCCGGTGAGCTCGTCCGTCGTCAGGTCGTCGCCGTGCTCGCGCACCAGCATCCCGAGCAGCTCCTCGCCCGGGTCGGCCTGGATGCGGGAGACCAGCTCCCTCATGTACGCGCGCGACTCCCGCTGCACCGCCAGGCGCTCCTCGATGGGCACCGACACGTCGAGCATCCGGCTGGTCCTGCGCTGGAAGTCCTCCCGGTCGGCGTACGGCACGCCCAGCAGTTCGCAGATGACCAGCGACGGGACCGGCAGCGCGAACGACGACACCAGGTCGGCCGGCGAGCCCGCGCTCTCCATGGCGTCCAGATGCTCGTCGACGATGCGCCTGATCCGCGGTTCCAGCCGCCGCATCCGGCGGATGGTGAACTCCGGCGTCAGGATCCGGCGCAGCCGGGTGTGCTCGGGAGGGTCGAACGCGAGCAGGTTGCCCGCCCGCATCGCGGCGATCTCCTCCGGGCTCAGCTTCGGCGCGTCCGGCATGCGGATGGCGCTCTGCTGGGCGATGCCGAACCGCTCGGCGTCGCCCAGCACCGCGCGCACGTCCGCGTAGCGGGTGACCAGCCAGGCGTCGACGCCGAACGGCGTGCTGACGCGTCTGACCCCCTCCCCGTCGCGCAGCGCCGCCAGTTCCGGATCAGGATCGAACCCTGCCCGCCGCATGTGCAGCGGCAGAGTCGGAGACTCGCTCATGCAACCCCCTGGATGACTCGCCGTCCAGACCGCTCTCGCACAAAACGGTAGCAACCTATCGTTTATCTGCAAGGGATCTCCGCGAATTGGGAGGGTCGCCGCCTGCCCGTACCCCGGACAGCGGCGTGACGGCCCCCGGCGTCAGGCTGGAGGCCGTCACGGCGCCTCGCTTGTTGAACCCGGCGGCTTACCTGAAGCCGCGCAGCCGCAGGCTGTTGGTCACCACGAAGACCGAGGAGAAGGCCATCGCGGCTCCGGCGATCATCGGGTTGAGCAGGCCGAGGGCGGCCAGCGGGAGGGCGGCCACGTTGTAGGCGAAGGCCCAGAACAGGTTGCCCTTGATGGTGCGCAGGGTGCGGCGGGACAGGCGGATCGCGTCGGCGGCCACCCGCAGGTCGCCGCGGACCAGGGTGAGGTCGGAGGCCTCGATGGCCGCGTCGGTGCCGGTGCCCATGGCCAGGCCGAGGTCGGCCTGGGCAAGCGCGGCGGCGTCGTTGACGCCGTCGCCGACCATGGCCACCGACCGGCCCTCGGCCTGCAGGCGCTTGACCACGTCGACCTTGTCGGCGGGCAGCACCTCGGCGATCACCTCGTCGATGCCCACCTCGGCCGCCACGGACCGGGCGACGGCCTCGTTGTCGCCGGTGAGCAGGACCGGGGTCAGTCCCAGGCCGCGCAGCTGCCTGATCGCCTCCGCCGAGGTCGGCTTGACGGTGTCGGCGACGGTGAGGACCGCGCAGGCCCGGCCGTCCCAGCCGACCGCGACGGCGGTACGGCCGGCCGCCTGGGCCTCGGCCAGCTTGCGCTCCAGCTCGGCGGGCAGGTGCTGGGACCACTCGGCCAGCAGGCGGGGGCGGCCGACGAGGACGGCGTGCCCGTCGACGATGCCCTGGACGCCGAGCCCTTCGACGTTGGCGAAGTCCTCCGGCGCGGGCAGCTCGCCCACCTGGTCGGCGGCGCCCCGGGCGATGGCCTGGGCGATGGGGCGCTCGGAGGCGTGCTCCAGAGCGCCGGCCAGGCGCAGCACCTCGGCGCGGTCCTCGCCGTCGGCGAGGTGCACCTCGGCCAGGGTCATCCGGCCCTCGGTGACGGTGCCGGTCTTGTCGAGCACGACGGTGTCGATGGCGCGGGTGGACTCCAGCACCTCGGGTCCCTTGATCAGGATGCCGAGCTGGGCGCCGCGGCCGGTGCCCACCAGCAGCGCGGTGGGGGTGGCCAGGCCCAGGGCGCAGGGGCAGGCGATGATCAGCACGGCCACCGCCGCGGTGAAGGCGGCGCCGGCGCCGCCGCCGGTGCCGAGCCAGAAGCCGAGGGTGCCGAGCGCCAGCGCGATCACGATCGGGACGAAGATCCCGGAGATGCGATCGGCCAGCCGTTGCACGGCGGCCTTGCCGGTCTGTGCCTCCTCCACCAGGCGGGCCATCTGGGCGAGCTGGGTGTCGGAGCCGACCCGGGTGGCGCGGACGACCAGGCGTCCGCCGGCGTTGACGGTCGCGCCGGTCACGGTGTCGCCGGGCCGTACCTCCACCGGCACCGACTCGCCGGTCAGCATCGAGGCGTCGACGGCGGAGGAGCCCTCCTCGACCACGCCGTCGGTGGCGATCTTCTCGCCGGGCCGGACCACGAACCTGTCGCCGGCCTTGAGCTGGTCGGAGGGGATCCGGATCTCGCGGCCGTCACGCAGTACGGCGACGTCCTTGGCGCCGAGCTCCAGCAGGGCGCGCAGGGCCGCTCCCGCCCGCCGCTTGGAGCGGGCCTCGAAGTAACGTCCGGCCAGGATGAAGGCCGTCACGCCCGCGGCGGCCTCAAGATAGATGTTGCCGGAGCCGTCGGTGCGCTCGATGGTGAAGGCGAACGGGTGCGTCATGCCGGGGGTGCCCGCGCTGCCGAAGAACAGCGCCCACAGCGACCAGCCGAGCGCCGCGATGGTGCCGAGCGAGACCAGGGTGTCCATGGTGGCCGCGCCGTGGCGCAGGTTGGTCCAGGCTGCCCGGTGGAAGGGCCAGCCGGCGTAGACCACGACCGGCGCGGCGAGGGTCAGCGACAGCCACTGCCAGTTGGTGAACTGCAGGGCCGGGATCATCGCCATCGCGATCACCGGCACGGCGAGCACCAGGGAGGTGATCAGCCGGTTGCGCAGCGGCCGGAGCTCGTCCTGGGGCTCGGCCGGCGCGCCTTCGGCGCTGGGCGGAGCGGGCAGCTCGGCGCTGTAGCCGGCCTTCTCCACCTCGGCGACCAGCGCCTGGGGGTCGAGCCCCTCGGGGAAGGTGACCTTGGCCTTCTCGGTGGCGTAGTTGACGGTCGCGGTCACGCCGTCGAGCTTGTTCAGCTTGCGCTCGATCCGGTTGGCGCAGGACGCGCAGGTCATGCCGCCGATCGAAAGTTCGACCGCGCCTTGGGGTCTGTCGTCGGTGAGGGGGGACATCACCTGCTCCTTCCGTCCGTCATGCCAGGTCTCAGTGGTTGTGGCTGCCGTGTTCCGCGGACTCCGTGGGGTCCGGGGCGGGCTTCGGCGCAGAGCTCGGCGTGGGCGTCGCGGTAGCCGCCGTGGACATCCCCGCGCCGAGGGTGAAGTCCGCGGTGCGCACGGTCCCCTCGTGCTGGAAGCCCAGGAAGAGACGGTAGTCGCCCCTGCTGGGCACCTCGGCGTAGAAGGTGATCTCCGGGCCCGGGGCGGTCCTGCCGTCGCCCGGCTCCCCGTCGGGGTGCACGTGCAGATAGGCCAGGTCTCCGGCGTGCAGCGCGACCAGGTGGCCGTGGGCGCCCAGGTAGGGCTGCAGATCGGTGACCGGCTTGCCGTCCTTGCTCACCTTGAGATTCAGCTTACTGGAGGCGCCGGGGATCAGGTCGCCGTCGAGGGTGACGGTGTAGCCGTCGCCCGTGGCCGTACGGCCGGCCGCGGGCAGCGCCTTGGGCGCGTGGTCCCAGGGCTCCGTCGAAGATCACGGCGAGTCCGAGGGCGTAGGCTCCGAGCTTCGCGGGTGTGTTCATGACGGGGTCACCACTCCGTACCCCGCCTCCTCGACGGCGGCGATGATCGCGGAGCCGTCGATCCGGCCCTCGCTGTCGACGGTGAGCAGGCCGGTGGCCAGGTCGACCTCGACGTTGGTGACGCCCGGGACCTCGCTGACCTCTTCGGTGACCGAGCTGACGCAGTGGCCGCAGGTCATGCCCGTGACGGTGTATGTGGTGGTGGTCATGTCGATCACTTCTCCTCTGGGCCTTCGTGGTTCACGTGCTTGGTGTGCTGGTCAGGAGCGGATGAGGCGGGCGATGGCGTCGGAGGCTTCCTTGACCTTGGCCTCGGCCTCGGCGCCGCCCTTCACGGCGGCGTCGGCCACGCAGTGCGCCATGTGCTCCTCCAGCAGGGCGATGGCGAAGGACTGCAGGGCGCTGGTGGCCGCCGACACCTGGGTGAGGATGTCGATGCAGTATTTGTCGTCCTCGACCATGCGCTGCAGCCCGCGCGTCTGACCCTCGATCCGGCGCAGCCGCCGGAGGTGCTCCTGCTTGGTGTCGCTGTATCCGGCCATTCCCCGCCTCCGGTCGCTCTCGTTCCGCCTCCACGTCTACGCCGCGCCGTACCTGGTGCTCGGCTGGATCCTCCCCGTCGTCAACCTGTTCGTCCCCAAGGG
>NZ_JBSFPS010000361.1:0-8199 GCF_053588315.1 Streptosporangium sp. NPDC003464
CTCCTCCTTGAGGACGCTTGCCGGCAAGAGGAGTTCTGCGGCGAACGCGTTCGCGCGCCTTTCTGAAGGGTCCCGCTTGTGATCATCATCGTGGGGACGCGCCCTCGTCCTCACCTCGGGGACCACAGGGCCGTCCCTGAGCACTCACCCCGAGGACCGCAGGCCTGATCCCCGAACACTCACCCCGGGGACCGTAGGGCCTGGTCCCTGAGCAGCCTCCGCATCCGGGCGATCTCGACCCCCTGCCCGGACAGGACGTCCTTGGCGGTGGCCAGCATGATCCGGTCCGTGCCCGACCGGAGCTGCTGCCCGGCCATGGTCATCGCCTCCTCGTGGTGAGCGATCATCAGGTTCAGGAAGAGCTCGTCGAAGGCCGCCCCCCGGGCGGCCCTGAGCCGGTTCATCTGCTCCTGGGTGACCGTGTGGCCGCCGTGCGGCCCCGGCGGCCGGCCCACCGACCTCAGCCACGAGGTCATGGCCGCGATCTCGGGCCGTTGCGCGGCGGTGATCCGGTCGGCGAGTGTCCGCAGGACCGCCGACGACGACCGGGGCGCGACCAGCGCCGCCATCTCCAGCGCCTGCGCGTGGTGCGGGATCATGCCCTCGGCGAACCGCACGTCGGCCGCCGTCACGTGGGCCTCGGACACGCCGAGGCGTTCGCCCGCCGCCGCCCTGCGACCCGGGTCGCCCGGGCCGCCCGGGATGATCACCGGCGCGCCGGTGCCCGCCACCAGAGGGGCCCGCTCCCCGGAACCGTCCGCCGCGCAGCCCGCGAGGACCGATGTCATCGAGATCATGACGATAGCCCCATATGGCCAATACATTCCCCGCATACCTTCAATAATGAGGCAGGGCAATTGACGTGATGGGGGCACTGTGCGATCGAGGGTGGCATTCGGACTGGCGGCGCTGCTTGTTGTGGCCGGATGCGGCGCGGATGCCGAGCCACCGGTCCCACGGGCCGTCCCGGCCCCGGCGACCGCCTCGACGGACGCCTCCGTGAGCGCGACGGCCTCGGGAGACGCCACGCACAGCGCCAACGTCACCCATGTGGCCAACGTGCCGCTGCAGGCGCCGCTCGACGGCCCCCAGTCCTGGGGCACCGACCTGGCCTTCCAGGGCGATCACGCCTTCGTCGGCAACTACGACGGCTTCAGCGTGTTCGACGTGTCCGACCCCGCCAAGCCCGCCGTGGTCAGCCGGGTGCTCTGCCCCGGCGAGCAGAACGACGTCTCGGTCAGCGGGAACCTGCTGTTCCTGTCCGTCGACTCGCCGCGCGGCGGCCCGGAGTGCGGCGCCGGGCCGGGCGGGACCGACGGGCGCGGGGGCTGGGAGGGCATCCGGATCTTCGACGTCGCCGACAAGGCCCACCCCAGGTTCGTGTCGGCGGTCCGCACCGACTGCGGCTCCCACACCCACACCCTCGTCCCCGGCAAGGACGGGGACCGGGTCTACCTCTACGTCTCCTCCCCCGGGCCGGAGCCCCAGTCCGCGACCTGCCCGGCCCCGCACAACAAGATCTCCGTGGTCGAGGTGCCGACCGCCGATCCGGCCCGGGCCCGGGTGGTCTCGGAGCCGGTGCTCTCCGAGGGGGGCGGCGAGGACGGCCTCGGCGGCTGCCACGACATCACGGCCTACCCGGAGAAGAACCTGGCGGCCGCCGCCTGCTACGGCGACGGGATCCTGCTGGACATCTCCGACAGGGTGCGTCCCAAGGTGCTCCAGCACGTGCGCGACGAGGAGAACTTCTCGATCTGGCACTCGGCCACGTTCAACAACGACGCCACCAAGGTGGTCTTCGGCGACGAGCTGGGCGGCGGCGCCAGCGCCACCTGTGACGCCGGCACGCCCAAGAACCACGGGGCGGACGCCGTCTACGACCTCACCGAGGACCGCACGCTCAGCCTCCGCGGCTATTTCAAGATCCCCAGGGGGCAGAAGCCCGACGAGAACTGCGTCGCGCACAACGGGTCACTGCTGCCGGTCCCCGGCAAGGACATCATGGTCCAGGCCTGGTATCAGGGCGGGGTGTCGATCTGGGACTTCACCGACTCCGACAACCCCCGTGAGATCGGCTTCTTCGAGCGCGACCGCGTCGAGGGGCTCGGCGGCTCGTGGTCGGCCTACTACTACAACGGCCACATCTACTCCAGCGACATCACCAGGGGCCTGGACGTGCTCCGGATCGACGACCCGCTGACCGATCCGGCCAAGAAGGTCACGACGGAGGAGCTGAACGCCCAGACCCAGGTGTCCTACCCGCGGTGAGCCGTCACGGGTCGAGGTCGGCGGCGCCGCGCTCGGCGAAGACCCGCATCGCCTTGGCGGTGATCGGGCCGGGCGCGGCCGGCAGCACGGTCTGGTCGACCGCGCGGATCGGCTGGATGTCGCGGGTGGTGGAGGTCAGGAACGCCTCCTCGGCCTCGTAGAGGGCCGACAGCGGGACGTCCTCCTCGGAGCCGCCGCACCACTCCAGCGTGAGCGCCCGGGTCACCCCGGCCAGGCAGCCGGAGGCCAGCGTGGGGGTGAGCAGCCGGCCGTCACGGACGATGAAGATGTTGCTGCCGGTGCCCTCGCAGAGGTCGCCCGCCAGGTTCTCGAAGATCGCCTCGCCGCCGCCCCGGGCCTTGGCGTAGAAGAGGGCCTTGGCGTTGTCGCCGTAGGAGGTGCTCTTCACCCCGGCGAGCGCGCCGCGCTCGTTACGCGGCCAGGGCACGACCGTGACGTCGGCGGTGGCCGGGAACGGCCGCTGCTCGTCGACGATCACCACCGTGGTGCAGCCCTGGTCCCCGCGGTCGGAGCCGAGCGGGCCGGGGCCGCTGGTGTAGGTGATGCGGATCCGGCCGAGCGGCCACTGGGGCGCCTCGGCCAGGCAGGCGCGGACGCCGGCGGCGATCGCCTCGACGTCCGGCTCGGGCAGGTCCATGCGCTGGGCCGACAGCCGGAGCCGGTCGAGGTGGCGGGTGAGGGCGAACGAGGCGCCGTTGACGCACTTGATGGTCTCGAAGACGCCGTCGCCGACCATCAGGCCGTGGTCGAACACCGAGACGGTGGCCTGCTCCGGGCTGATGAGCTCTCCGTTGACCCATACGGGCACCTTCATATGACTCCTCCTGAACCTGCTGGACCTGCCGTGGAAGCGAGCGCGATGAGCCGGGCGGCCTTCAACTCGGTCTCGCGCCACTCGCGCTCCGGATCGCTGCCCCAGGTTATGCCCGCGCCCGTGCCGAAGTGGATCTCCTCGGATGACAGCCAGAACGTGCGGATGCCCACAGCCAGCGACGCTCGGCGCTGGTCTGCGTCAACCCAGCCCACGGTCCCACAGTACGGCCCGCGCGGCCCGGGTTCGAGCTCATTGATGATGCGCAGAGCAGAAGATTTCGGGGCACCGGTCACCGATCCAGGAGGAAACGTCGCCGAGAACAGCTCCGGCCAGCCGAATTCCGGCGCGAGCCGGGCCCGGACCGTGGAGACCAGGTGCACCAGGCCGGGGTGCTCCTCGACCTCGCACAGCGCCGGCACGCTCACCGACCCGACCTCGGCGACCCGGCCCAGGTCGTTGCGGACCAGGTCGACGATCATCACGTTCTCCGCGTGGTCCTTCTCTAGCAGGTCCTCGGCGGTGGCCCCGGTCCCCTTGATCGGTCTGGACTCGATCACCGCTCCGTCCCTGGCCAGGTAGAGCTCCGGGGAGGCCGACACCACGCCCAGCCCGGGCAGGCTCACCGTGGCGGCGTAGGGGGCGGGGTTGCCCTCGGCCAGCCGTACGGCCAGCGCCGGGAGGTCCGGCTCCCCGGGCAGCGGCGCGCTCAGCACCCGGCACAGGTTGGCCTGGTAGACCTCGCCCCGCTCGATGTGGGCGCGGATGCCGCGCACACCGGCCTCGTAGGCGGCCCGATCCAGCGAGCTGCGCCACGACGACGGGTGCGGCCCGCGCCAGGGGCCGCGGGGCGCGGGCAGCGGCGCGGGCCGGACGTCGTCGAACCTGGCGCACGTGACCTTGCCCTCGTAGTCGACCACGACGGCCCACCAGCCCTCGCCGTCGAGCGCGGCCAGGTCGGTGGTGACGTCGCGGAGCCGGGTGGCGAGCTGTCCCCCTGCATGCGCAAATGAGTCGTGCACCCCGCTATTGTCCCGCCGCCTCGCGCAGGTGGCGCACCAGCGTGCGGGCCGCGGGCAGGGGTGTGGCGGGCAGGACGGTGTAGACGGTCCGGCGCGGGGCGAGGTCGCCGAGGGAGCGGAGCACGAGATCGGGCGGTACGGCCTGCGCGGCGATGGCGGGCACCAGCGTGATGCCGAGCCCCGCCGCGACGTAGCCGAACTTTCCCGTCCACTCGGCGATCCTGACCGTGGCGCGGGGCGCGAACCCGGCGCGGGCGCAGGCGGCGTCGAGCATCGTCGTCCGGCCGGGCGGGGGCGCCTCGATCCAGGTCTCCTCCCGCAGCTCGCGCAGGTCGACGCGGCCCTCCCCGGCCAGCCGGTGATCGCGCGGCAGCGCGACCATCAGCTCGTCCTCCACCAGCTCGGCGAACTCCAGCTCCTCGTCGTAGGGCAGGCCGGCCGGGTAGTCGCTGACCACGGCGGCGTCCAGGCCGCCCTCGCGCATCCGGCGCAGCAGGCCGCCGCTGGGGCCCTCGACCGGGGTGAGCTCGACCTCGGGGAACTCCCTCCGGAAGGCCCGCAGGGCGCCCGGGACCAGCGCGACGTTGGCGGTGGCGAACGCGCCGACGCGCAGCCGCCCCCGGTAGCCGCCGTGGATGCCGGCCAGCTCCTCGGCCGCTCTGGCCAGCCGGTTCAGGACGACCTGCGCGTGATGGTGGAGGGTCTCGCCGGCGGGGGTGAGCCGCACGCCGCGCGCGAGCCGGTCGAACAGCGGGCCGCCCGCCTGCTGTTCGAGGGAGGCGATGCGCCGGGAGACCGCGGACTGGGTGTAGTTGAGCTGGGCCGCCGCCCCGGTGAAGGACCCGGTGCGGGCCACCGCGTCCAGCAGGCGCAGCGCGTCGACGTCGAACACATTCCTCCTTCGCATGGCTTGCATGCAATCTAGTCGCTGGTGGAATACCTCGGCCGTCCCTACCGTGAATCCCATGATTTCTTTCCTCGGACTGGGACATATGGGCGCCCCCATGGCGCGGCGGCTCGTGGCGGCCGGACACAAGGTGACGGTGTGGAACCGCACTCCCCGCGCGGTCGAGGGGGCCTTCGGCGCGGCCTCTCCCGCCGAGGCCGTGGCGGAGGCGGAGCTGGTGATCACCATGCTCAGCGACCCCGCGGCGGTCAGGCGGGTGCTCGCGGACGCGGCGCCCGGGCTGCGCTCCGGGGCGCTGGTCGTGGAGATGTCGACGATCGGCCCCGAGGCGGTGGCCGAGCTCCGCGACAGGCTCCCCTCGCAGGTGGGGCTGGTGGACGCGCCGGTGCTGGGCAGCGTGCAGCCCGCACGGGAGGGCGCGCTGACGGTGCTGGCCGGTGGCCTGCCGGAGGACCTGGCGCGCTGCCGGGAGGTGCTGGAGGTGTTCGGCCGGGTCCGGGAGGCCGGCGGGCCGGGCGCGGGCGCGGCGTTGAAGCTGGCGGTGATGAGCGCGCTGGTGCCCGCCCAGGTGCTGCTCGCCGAGACCGTCGCCTACGGCGAGGCGACCGGCGTGAACACCGCGGCACTGCTGGACGTGCTCGGTGAGACCCCGCTGGGGACGCTCGTCGAGCGGCTCCGCCCGGCCGTCGAGAACGGGCCGTCCGAGACGCGCTACGCCCTCGGCCTGGCGGCCAAGGACCTGGCGCTGGCCTCGCACGGGACGCAGACGCTCGCGGCGGCGGCCCGGGACAGGCTGCAGGAGGCGGCCGGGGCCGGGCTCGGCGGCGAGGACCTGACGGCCGTCTTCGGGCACGTCGCCACGGCCCGCCGGACCGGTGTGCCGAAGCTGAACCCGGCGTCGGTCCCGGCGACCAACGGCTACTACTCCCATGCCACCAGGGCCGGCGGCCTGCTGTTCGTCTCCGGCCAGGTGGCGCTGGACGAGGCGGGGCAGGTGGTCGGCGAGGGGGACATGCGGCGCCAGTCGGAATACGTGATGGAGCTGCTGGCGCGCATCCTCGCCGACCAGGGGTGCACCTTCGACGACGTGACCCACATCCGGACGCATCTGACCGACATGTCGCGGGTGTCCGAGTACGGGGGCGTCCGGAGCCGTTACTTCACCGGCGCGCCCCCGGCCAGCACGACCGTGGAGGTGTCACGGCTGTTCCGGCCGGGGCTGCTGCTGGAGGTGGAGGTGATCGCCGCTATGCCAGCGGGCCGGTGACCGACTCGGCGGCGGCGACGACCGTGTTGTCGGCCACCGACCGGACCACCGACTCGATCTCCGGGGCGAGGAAGCGGTCCGGGCCGGGGCCGGGGACCGTCTGGCGCAGGGCGGCCACCACGGCCCCGGTCGCGGGGGCGGGCCGGTGCGGCGCCCGCAGGTCGATCGCCCGGGCGGCGGTGAGGATCTCCACCGCGAGCACCCGGGTGAGGCCGTCCACCGAGCGGCGCAGCTTGCGGGCGGCCGACCAGCCCATGGAGACGTGGTCCTCCTGCATGGCGGAGCTCGGGATGGAGTCCACGCTCGCGGGCACGGCCAGGCGCTTGAGCTCGGAGACGATCGCGGCCTGGGTGTACTGGGCGATCATGTGCCCGGAGTCCACCCCGGGGTCGTCGGCCAGGAATGCGGGCAGGCCGTGACTGCGGGCCACGTCGAGCATGCGGTCGGTGCGGCGCTCGGAGATGCTCGCCACGTCCGCGACCGCGATGGCCAGGAAGTCGAGCACGTAGCCCACGGGGGCGCCGTGGAAGTTGCCGTTGGACTCCACCCGGCCGTCGGCCAGCACCACCGGGTTGTCGATCGCCGAGGCCAGCTCCCGCATGGCGACCGAGGCGGCGTGCGCGAGGGTGTCGCGGGCGGCGCCGGCGACCTGCGGGGCGCAGCGCAGCGAGTAGGCGTCCTGGACGCGGGTGCAGGTTCCGTCCCGGTGGGATTCCATGATCCCGGAGTCGGCCAGGAGGGCCCGGAGGTTGGCGGCGCTGGCGGCCTGGCCCGGGTGCGGGCGCAGGGCCTGCAGGTCGGCGGCGAAGACGCGGTCGGTGCCGAGCAGCGCCTCCACGCTCATCGCCGCGCCGATGTCGGCGGCCTTGAACAGGCGCTGCAGGTCGTCCATGGCCAGGATCAGCATGCCGAGCATGCCGTCGGTGCCGTTGATGAGCGCCAGGCCCTCCTTGGCGGCGAGCTCGACGGGCTCGATGCCCGCCTGCTTCAGCGCCTCGGCGGCGTCCACGCGCTCCCCGGACGCGTCGCGGACGACTCCCTCGCCCATGATCGTGAGGGCCACGTGGGAGAGCGGCGCGAGGTCGCCGGAGCAGCCGAGGCTGCCGTACTCGTGCACCACGGGGGTGATCGACGCGTTGAGCATGCCCTGGAGCACCTTGGCGGTCTTCGGGCGGACGCCGGTGTGGCCGGTGGCCAGGGTGTGCAGGCGCAGCAGCATCAGCGCCCGGACGACCTCGGTCTCCACCTCGGGGCCCGAGCCCGCCGCGTGCGAGCGGATCAGGGAGCGCTGCAGCTGGGCGCGGAGCGCGGGGTCGATGTGCCGGGTGGCCAGGGCGCCGAACCCGGTCGACACCCCGTACGCGGGGGTGGGGCTCTCGGCGAGCTCGTCGATGCGGGTGCGGGCGGCGGCCATGGCGGCCACGGCGTCGTCGGTGAGCCGTACGGCGGCGCCGTGCCGGGCCACCCTGACGACCTCGTCGAAGCTCAGCGGCTCCGGCCCGATGTTCACGACCTCGTTGTCGCGCATGGTGTCACTCTCTCGCACTAGGTAACTGGCGTATGCGATGTTAGCCCCTTACAGGCGGAGATCGCCGCTATGTCTTCCCTGTCCAGTCCCTGCCCGATCCGGCGGCCTCCACCGCCCGCGCGCCGGACGGCCGGCCGTCCTTCGGTTTGGGGAGTCGGCGACTATTCGCTAGAGTTCTATCCGTGAGCCGGGCCGGGCCCGGAGACACACGCGGAAGTGGCTCAGTGGTAGAGCATCACCTTGCCAAGGTGAGGGTCGCGGGTTCGAATCCCGTCTTCCGCTCGGAAGGGCTTTAGGGCTCTCACTCCGGTGGAGTGGCCGAGAGGCGAGGCAACGGCCTGCAAAGCCGTGTACACGGGTTCAAATCCCGTCTCC
>NZ_JBSFPS010000362.1:0-8147 GCF_053588315.1 Streptosporangium sp. NPDC003464
GCCGAACACGACGAGCAGCCAGTAACCGATGATCACCACGAGCGGGAATGTGAACAGAACGGTCGGAAAAGCTAATGCGGCATCGACAAAATGGCCCATTGACGTGCGATATCCCCCTGCGGGCGTGCCCAATGGCGCTCCCCCGAGCGCATGTGCCTGACTACTTACACATAAAGATTGGGTAAAGGGGATAGTTCCCGGCTCATGAAGAATGCCGGAAAAAATTTCAGCGGGCCGGGGGCTCCGGGCCGACGCTCCGGGCCCGCGGCGGCAGGGGAGAGGAGGTCAGGCGGGCCGAGTGATCATGTAAGCCAGGCCGACGAGGATCACGACGGGGATGAGCCACACGATCGCCTCGATGGCGAATTCCTTGTACATGACATGCCTCCAGAGCGGTGGCCGGCGAGGAGCGCGAGGAATCCGACGATAGCGGCTGCCCCGCCCGACGGCCAGGATCCGGCGCCACGGCCCGCCGGGCGCGAGACGGCCGCCCGGGAAGGACAGCCGCCCGGCAGGGGCGGCCGTCTGGGAGGGGCGGTCGCCTACGGGGAAGGACGGCCATCCGGGAAGGACAGCCATCCGGGAAGGACGGCCGTCTGGGAGGCGCGGTCGCCCGCGGGGAGGGCGGTCGCCTGGGAGCGCCTAGGAGGGGGAGGCCGCGCCGACCACCACGGGGGTGTCCGGGCCGGGCCCCTCGACCACGTCCGCGACCACGCAGGTGATGTTGTCGGGGCCGCCGGCCTCGCAGGCGAGCTCGATGAGCTGCCGGGTCACCGCGTCGAGGTCGTCGACCTCGGCGAGCACGTGCCGGAGCCGGTCGGCGTCGACCACCCCGGACAGGCCGTCGGAGCAGAGCAGGTAACGGTCGCCGACCTCGGCATCACGCAGGGAGAGGTCGGGGTCGACGTTCTCGCCGCCGTCCAGGACCTGGAGCAGGATCGACCGGTGCGGGTGCCGGGCGGCCTCCTCGGCGGTGATCCGCCCGTCGTCCATCAGCGTCTGGACCAGGGTGTGGTCGTAGGTGATCTGGTAGAGATCGCCGTTGCGGAGCAGGTAGGCGCGGGAGTCGCCGATATGGGCCAGGGCGACCCTCGGCCCGTCCCAGAGCATCAGGGTCAGCGTGGTGCCCATGCCGGTGAGGCTCGGGTCCTGCTCGACCAGTTCGCGCAGGCGCTGGTTGGCCCTGCGGACCCCGGCCTCGGCCGCGGCGACCAGGTCCTCGGGGGTCTCATGGTCCAGGGCGGCGACCGTGGCGATCGCCGCCGAGCTGGCGACCTCCCCACCCACGTGGCCGCCCATCCCGTCGGCGACGGCGAGCAGTCGGGCGCCGGCGTAGGCCGCGTCCTCGTTGCCCTGGCGGACCCGGCCGACATCGGAGCCAGCCGCATAGCGAAGTGTGATCATCTGCACACCACTGGGACGTCGAGTTGCACGAGTGAGTCGCTTTCGAGCAGTTGGGACGGGCATGGGGCGAACCGAGTTGTTCCACAATCCACTGAACACCATGGTGACGCAAGCGGCCTGGGGAAGTGTTGCCACATCTGTTGACAGCTGCGGCGGCGCGTAAGCTGTTGCGACGGCCCGCGCGACGCGGGGCTCCCCACCCTACGCACGGCTAGGAGACCAGGAAATGACCGCGATCATCCAGGAGGCGGCACGGCGCCGCACGTTCGCGGTGATCAGCCACCCCGACGCCGGTAAGTCGACCATGACCGAGGCGCTGGCGCTGCACGCCTCGGCGATCACCGAGGCCGGCGCCGTGCACGGCAAGTCCGGCCGCCGCGGTGTGACCTCCGACTGGATGGACATGGAGAAGGCCCGAGGCATCTCCATCACCTCCGCCGCTCTCCGGTTCGAATACCGGGGCCACATGTTCAACCTGGTCGACACCCCCGG
Source organism: Streptosporangium sp. NPDC003464 (assembly GCF_053588315.1). Classification (NCBI taxonomy): domain Bacteria; kingdom Bacillati; phylum Actinomycetota; class Actinomycetes; order Streptosporangiales; family Streptosporangiaceae; genus Streptosporangium; species Streptosporangium sp. NPDC003464. Next base: position 1,897 of record NZ_JBSFPS010000362.1, read on the forward strand.
CCACGCCGACTTCTCCGAGGACACCTACCGTGTGCTGGCCGCCGTCGACTGCGCGGTCATGCTACTCGACGCGGCCAAGGGCATGGAGCCGCAGACCCTGAAGCTGTTCGAGGTCTGCCGGCACCGCCGGATCCCGGTCATCACGTTCGTCAACAAGTGGGACCGGCCCGGCCGCGAGGCGCTGGAGCTGCTGGACGAGATCCAGGAGAAGACCGGCCTGCGGCCCACCCCGCTCACCTGGCCGATCGGCACCGGCGGTTTCTTCCACGGCGTGGTGGACCGCGTCGTCGACCAGGCGGTCCGCTACACCCGCACCCCCGGCGGTGCCACCAAGGCCATCGAGACGGAGCTCACCCCCGACCAGGCCCTCGCCGAGCTGGGCGAAGACTGGGAGCGCGCCAAGGACGAGGTCGACCTGCTGTCGGCGATCGGGTCCGACCACGACCAGAAGGCGTTCGAGGCGCACGAGTCCACCCCCGTGCTCTTCGGCGCCGCCCTGAACAACTTCGGCGTCGGCCGCCTGCTGGACGCGATGGTCGACGTCGCGCCCGCGCCCGCGCCCCGCCCCGACGTGAAGGACGACCCCCGCCCGCTGGACAAGCCGTTCTCCGGCCTGGTCTTCAAGGTGCAGGCCAACATGGACCCCTCGCACCGCGACCGGATCGCCTTCGTCCGGGTCTGCTCGGGCCGGTTCGAGCGGGGCATGGTGCTGACCCACGCGGCGACCGGGCGGCCCTTCGCCACCAAATACGCCCAGTCGGTCTTCGGCCAGGAGCGCGCCACGATCGAGGAGGCCTTCCCCGGAGACGTGGTCGGCCTGGTGAACGCCACGGCCCTGCGCCCCGGCGACACCCTCTACGACGGCTCGGCGGTCGAGTTCCCGAGGATCCCGAGCTTCGCGCCCGAGCACTTCTGGACGGCCCGCTGCCGCGACTCCAGCCGGGCCAAGCAGTTCCGCAAGGGCATCGAGCAGATGGAGGCCGAGGGCGTCGTCCAGGTCCTCCGCTCCGACATCCGGGGTGACCAGTCGCCGGTGCTCGCGGCGGTCGGCCCGATGCAGTTCGACGTGGTCAAGCACCGGCTCGCCGGGGAGTTCAACACCGAGATCGCGATGGACCGGCTCGACTTCAGCCTGGCCCGGATCACCGACGCGGAGTCCGCGCCGGTCCTGGCCCGCCAGCGCGGCGTGGAGGTCTTCACCCGGGCGATCGACGGGGAGCTGCTGGCGCTGTTCACCGACGAGTGGCGGATGCGCGGCGTGCTGCGCGACCACCCCGGCCTGGTGCTCAAGGCACTGCTCGCCGACACCCGCGGCTGACCGTCCGGTACGGCCCGTGCCGGGTTCTCCGGTACGGCCCGTGCCGGGTTCTCCGGTGCGGGCCGTGTCCGAGGAGAGCCATACATGGTGAGATATGTCCCCATGGGCACGATTAAGTGGGGAATTCTGGCAACCGGCGGGATCGCCGCCACGTTCACCGAGGACCTGAAGCTCCTGCCGGACGCCGAGGTGGTCGCGGTCGGTTCCAGGTCCGCCGGGCCCGCCCGGGCGTTCGCCGACCGGCACGGCATCCCCCGTGCTCACGGGAGCTGGGCCGAGCTGGCCGCCGATCCCGAGGTGGACATCGTCTACGTCGCGAACACGCAGAACGCCCACTACGACGCCGTGCTGACCTGCCTGAGCGCGGGCAAGGCCGTACTGTGCGAGAAGCCCTTCACCCTCAACCGGGCCCAGGCCGCCAAGCTGACGGACTTCGCGCGGGAGCGGAGGCTGTTCCTCATGGAGGCCATGTGGATGCGCTGCATCCCGGCCATCCGCAAGATCGTGGAGCTGGTCGAGGGGGGAGCGGTCGGCCCGGTCGGCGCCGTCCACGCCGACTTCGGGACCTCCTTCGACGTCGGGCCGGACCACCGGCTCCGCGACCCCGAGCTGGGCGGCGGCGCCCTGCTCGACCTGGGTGTCTATCCGATCTCCTTCGCCTACCTCATGCTCGGCGCCCCCGCCGCGGTGCGGTCCTGGGCCCGGCTGACCCCCGAGGGCGTGGACGAGAACACCGGCGTGCTGCTGGGCTACGACAGCGGCGCGGTGGCGCTGCTGTCGTGCGGCATCACCACCGACGGCCCGGTCACCGCGTCTGTCTCCGGCCCGCTGGGCCGGATCGAGCTGCCGCACCTGTTCTTCCGCCCCGACACCTTCACCCTGCACCGCATGGACGCCGAACCGGAGACCTTCCACGTCCCCTACGAGGGGACGGGCATGCTGCACGAGGCCGCCGAGGCCATGCGCTGCCTGCGCGAGGGCCTGCTGGAGAGCCCGCTCGTGCCCTGGCAGGCCACTCTCGACGTGATGGGCATCATGGACGAGGTCCGCGGGCAGGTGGGAGTCCGCTTCCCCGGCGAGTGACCTGACGGCCCCCGTGGCGGCCCGGTCCCGGGCGGCCACGGGGGCGCGGGCTCAGACGCGGCTCCAGTCGTGGCGGTCGAGGAAGGCCCGCCCGCCGGTGGCGTACTCGGCGAAGGCGTCCTGGACCGTCTCCAGGTCGGGGACGTGCGTACGGAACATCAGGTCCTGGACGCTGTCCTTGTACTCCAGCTCGTAGCCCGTGATCTCCGGGGACGTCTGGACGAAGTGCTCACCGAAGACGACCAGCGCCGTGAACGGGTTCTGCGGCGACATGGTGGCCAGCGCGTCGGTGACGAGCCGCAGGTCGGGATCGACCACGATCATCCCGTCGCCGGTGTGCATCTGCATGCCGGAGTAGACGCCCAGTGGCGCCAGGTTGTGCACCAGCCCCCGCTGCGGGTCGTAGCAGACCAGCCCGCACTCACGGGCCAGGGCGAAGACCTCGCCCGAGACCTCGTCGGCCCGGTCCGGGTCCACGGTGACCACGGCGTGGGCGGGGGAGACCTGCTCGGCCTCGGCCAGCCGCCCGGCGAACGCCGCCACCCCGGGGTGCGGCTCGGCGGCGCCGGGCTCTCCGCGGCGCAGCGCCTGGAAGACGCTCTCCGCGCGTTGTCTGCTGATCGGCTCGGGCTCGTGCCAGACGGCCAGTTCTACACTCACGGTCCCATCGTCCTACAGGTGATTTTCTCGGCTAAACGGACGCTTTCCCAACATCGCCGCCCCCGGCCGGACGCACGGTCTTATTATTCACCGACCGTATTCCAGTGATTACCCGAAGTGGCCGACCCGGAGGGGGTGCCGTGTCACGGTCCATCAGGGGCAACCCTGCCCTGGCCCGACCGTATCGGGACCTTGTCTGGCTCGCCTACCTGGTGCTGCCCCCGCACGGCGACGGCGAGCGCCGGATGGTCCTCGCGCACCGGATGGTCACCCGCGTCATGCTGCGCGGCACCGGCGCCCGCGACGGCACCGGCATCCGCGACGGTGACGGCGACGGCACCGGCATCGGCGTCCGCGACGGCGCCGACGTCGAGGCGCTGCGACGGGAGGTCCTGCGCCGGGCGCTGCGCCACCGCTCCTGGCGGCTGCCGGGCCGGGGCACGAGGATCGAGGTCATCCCCGCGGTGGTCGGCGGTGACCGGGCCTTCAGCGCCGCCGTCGACCGGCTCTCCCCGTCGGCCCGCGCCGCCTACGCGCTCTCCCGGATGGAGGGGCTCGGCCCCGACGAGGTCCGCGAGACGCTGGCCGGGGGCGGCGTCGAGGACCCCGATGCGGCCGTCGCCGCGGTCGCCGCGGTCGAGAAGGGGTTCGGCCCGCTGCGCGCCCCGTCCTCCGACCCGACCCTCGCGCGCGTCTACGGACGGCTCGCGCCCGCGCGCGGGCGCGCCCTGAGCGCCGGCGCCGGGGGGCTGGCCCTGCTCGCCGGCGGGACGTCCCTGCTGGCCGGCCTGTACGGCGGGCGCGGCCCGGCCGGGGGAGCCGAGGCCGCCGCCCGGCCGCCGGCGCTCAGCCAGGTCCCCGCCGGAACCTGGCGCAGGACCACCGAGCTGGACCTGGGGGCGTGGGAGGCCCGCGGCGGCCTGCGCGGGGACGGACGCCTGCTCGAGCGGGCGCTCAGGGCATGGGACACCCCGGGCGAGGTGCGGGCCGAGGTCTTCCACGGGGCTCCCGCGGGGCCGCCGGCCGCCGGACCCCAGCTCCTGTACGCCGGGGAGGTCGACGGCGCGCGCGTGGTGGTGCTGCGGGAGCCCGGCCGGATCGCCCGCTACAGCGAGTCCGGTGCCGGCCGCTCCCTGCAGGTCTTCCCCGAGCCCCGGTCCGGGGCGGGCGGCTCCGGGCCCCTGAGGCTCCGGACGTCCGGCCGGGGTGCCCGCTACCTGCTGCCCCCCTGGGTGCAGGAGGTCTCCGCGGCGGCGCTGGGCCGCCCGGCCCCGTCGTGGCGGAGGGTCCCGGTCGAGGACGGCGTGACCTCGCCGGTCCCCGTCCTGGCCGGGGGGAGGTGCTGGCGGGGCCCGGTGCTGAGGCTGCGGGCGCCCGGCGTCGCCCCCGGCACGCCCTACACGGTGGTCGACCTCGGCGAGCTGGCCCCGGGCAGCATCCGCTACGAGACCCCGGAGGCGGCCGACGCCGGCCGGTACGGCCCGCGCGAGCTGGACGCCTCCTCGGGCGCCTTCGCCGCGTGGTCCCGCCTGGGGTGCGCGCTGGCGCGGCCCGGCACCGAGGTCCGCTCGGCCACCGCCTGGGAGTTCTGGAGCGGTGAGCTGCCGGAGGGGGCCAGGGGCCGGTGGATGTGCGCGCGCTTCACCCACGCCGACGGGACCAGCGCGTCCCGGACCGTCCTGTACGTCACCGCCGGCGGGCGGACCGGCGCCATCCCCACCGGGGATCGGCAGAACACCTGGGACTGCAGCCGCCTCAGCCGTGACCTGGTCGCGGGCACGTGGTGGCGGGCCCCCTCGGGCCGCTGGCACTACCTGGCCGCGGGCAGCCGCCGCGTCGCCCGGATCCATGTGGCGGGCCCGGACGCCGGAGACCGCACGGGCCGGGGCCCGCTCGTCGTCGTGCGGGGTCCCGGAGGAGGGCCGGCGCCCGGCTCCGGCGTGGTGCTGGAGGGGGCCGACCGGGCGGGCCGGCAGGTCCCGGTCTTCCGCCGTCCCTGAGCCCCCGCCGGCAGCCGGGGACCCCACGTCCCCGCCGTCAGGCGGGCGGTCCGCCCGTGGAGCGGACCCGGGGCAGTTCCGTGGTGCGTGGTCAGGCGGGCGGTCTGTCCGCGGAGCGGACCCGGGACAGCTCCACGGTGCAGAAGGCGCAGCGGCTCGCCTCGACGGGGATGTCGCTGAGGCACTCCGGGCACTTCTTCTCGGTCGCCTCCTTGTCCCGGTCGAAGAAGGCGATGACCCGGGTCATCGGCATCACGACCAGCCAGTAGACGACGGAGGCGATGATGAGGAAGCTCAGCAGGTGGTTGACGAAGTCGCCGTACATGAACTTGGCGCCGTTGACCGTGAACACATATGTCGAGAAGTCCGGTCCGCCGCCCCCGGTGATGGCCGCGATCAACGGTGTGATCAGATCCTTGACCAGCGCCTGCACCAGGCCGCTGAAGGTCGCGCCGATCACCACCGCCACGGCGAGTTCGACGAGATTGCCTCTCATCAGGAATTTCTTGAATCCGCCCATCCTTGGCGTCCTCCACTCGTGAGAACGCTCGGACTACCCCCGCGGCGGAGGTCAAACGTCGAAAGCCCCGTTCTTCACGGCCTTGACGAAGGTGCTCCACTCTTCCTGGGTGAACGACAGGACGGGGCCGGTGCCGCCGTCCTTGCTGTCCCGCACGCCGACCCAGCCGTCCTGCGAAGCGATTTCGACGCAGGTGCCGTTGTTGCACTTGGATCGCCAGACTGCTCCATGGAACCGCGAGCCGCTGTCCATGCGTCTCCTCCCGGAAAGATTGACAACTCTTCCCGGGGAAGAGCGTCGCGCCGCGAGAATTATAATCCATTTTCACGTCACGGACCTGTGATCGTCCGCTGTGATTGCCGGGGGGCGAGTGCCTGGTGCGCCGCCGCGGACGGCCCCCGCGGCCGGCCGGTGAACAAGGAGACGGCGCCGGCGGGATCCTCCGCGGCGCCGTCTCAAGGTCTCAGGCCTCTGTGTGGGAAGCCGGTTCTACAGATCGAACTTTCCGTCCTTGATGCTGTATATGAAAGTCTGGAATTCCGCCGTGGTGAACTCCAGGACCGGTCCATTCTTGTTCTTGCTGTCGCGCATGCCCACGCCCCCGTCGGGAAGCCGGGCGATTTCCACGCAGGAGCCGTTGTTGCACCGGCTTGAGACCTGCCACTGGAGG
>NZ_JBSFPS010000363.1:0-8017 GCF_053588315.1 Streptosporangium sp. NPDC003464
GGGCTCAGCGGCGCCTTCCGCGCTTTATCTTGAGCTCCTCGAACCGGGGGGCGTCGCCGTCGCGGACCCGCTGCCAGGCCCTGCGGTACAGGTCGGCGGCGGGCTGGACCGGCACGAGCGGGACGCTGGAGCTCCCGTCCAGATCGAACAGGGGGAGCTTCCACTGTTCCAGCGGAAGGCGTGGCGTCCGCAGCTCCGTCCAGCCGCCGGGCAGGAACAGCGCGCGCCCGGCGCGCGCCCGGCTGGCTCCGACGACGAGGTCGGTGGCGGCCAGCTCGGCGCGGGCCTCCTTGAGCCGGGCGGGCTTCCAGCCCGTCCACCGGGCGAGGTTGCGGTCGGTCGGGTCCGGCATGGCCAGCAGCGTCAGATATACGGCCGCGGCGTCCTCGCCGAGGCCGTGCTCCTTCGCCACTTCGACGACCAGGTCGGGCACCGACCGGGTGGGGTCCTGCGGCCACCACGTCCCGGCCGCGTCCCGCTCCCCCTCCACCGGGTCGCCCGGATCGGCCAGGAGTGCCTCGAAGCGCGGGTCGCGGGCGGTGCGCAGCGCGGTCACGGCCGGGAACGACCCCTCGGAACCGATCAGGGCGCGCAGGTAGGGGTCGTCGCCGGCCGCGTCCAGCAGAGCCGTGCGGACGCCCGGGGCCGGGCGGTGGTCGTAGGTGGCCATGATGACGGCGCCGTATCTCTCGTAGCCCTCGCCGATCTCGGTGGGGGCTCCGGCGACCTTCCGGAACTCGGGCAGGTCGACGTAGCGTCCGAGGTCGAGCACCAGCTCCGGGCCGGCCAGCCGGTCGCGGACCGCGGCCAGCGTGCCCGGCAGGGCGGCACGGATCGGGTCCCCGGCGGGGAGCCGGTGGGCGAGCCAGCCCGCCGTGACGACGGCCATGACGAGCGTGCTCGCGGTGAACCCGGCGGACTCACCGTCGACGGGGCGGACCCGGTCGCCGTCGACCCGCCAGACCAGGTCCCGGTTCAGCTCCGGCGTGGCGGCCGGGTCGGCGAGGGCGCGCAGCGCCCGGCCCGCGTCCCATCCCGTCCGCACCGCGCGGGCCGCCTCGCCGAGCAGCCATTCGGGGATCGCCGCCTGCCGCCCCACCGCGCTGTTCCACACCTCCGCCGCGCCGGCCACGTCCGGGCCGTCCGTCCAGAGCCGGGCGGGGTCCTCGGGCAGCAGCGCCGCGACGACCGCACGCCGGGCGGCGACGCTCACCTTGCGCAGCTCGTCCCTGGCGATGACGGCATCGGTGATCTTCACCCCGAGCGTGGCCCGCGCCTCCTTGCTGAGGAAGCTCCGCTCGTAGGTGTCCACGTACGGCAGGCCGGCCACGATCAGCCGGGCGGTCGTCGAGGAGACGCCGGTGAGCCGGGCGAACTCCTCGGCGGCCTCGGGCCGCCAGGGCGCCTGGCCCCGCTCGGCCAGCTCGGTGAGGAACGCCTCCAGCCAGCCCGCCCGCCGGGCGTCGCCGACGGGAGAGGAGGACCAGACGGTGTAGGGGCGGGGAACCTCGAACCGGCCGGCCGGGTCGTGGAACAGCGCCGTCCACACGCAGCCGGAGTCGTCCGGGGACGACCGGCTCACGAAGGCGATGAGCGCGCCGTCGCCCAGCGGCAGCGCCCCGAGCCACGTGCCGTGGCGGAAGTCGCCGTCGACCGTGGGCAGGTGGTGTCCGTCGAGGTGCAGCGTCATCTGGCGCCATCGGGAGGGGTCGGCCGCGGTGGGCAGCCCGAGGTCGCGCAGTTCACACAGGAGCCCGTGCAGTGCGGTGCGGTGTTCCTCCTCGATCGCCACCGCCGCGGCCCGGAACGCCAGGGCGGCGGCGTGGTCGAGCAGGGGGACCCAGCTCAGGGCCGCGGGCTGCCACTCCGGCAGGTCGAGGTGGAGGCGGTCCGGGGCCGCCTCCGGGGGATCGGCCGCCAGCGCCCGGCCGATCGACTGGATCTGCCGGAAGGCGCTGTCCAGGTCCTGGCGGTACCACGAGCGGCCGTCGGAGACGCCGAGGCCGCTGAGCGCCTGGTCGAGCAGCCGGTCCACGGGACCGGTGGGCGACTCCTCCCGGTGGCCGCCGGCGAGCGCCTCGGAGAGGCGGGCCTCGACGGCGTGGAACTCGGCCTGCCGGGCTGCGGCGAAGCGCACGATCCCGGCGATGCCGGCCACTAGCGCCTCATGGCTCACCTGCGGCAGGATGGCCCGGATCCGCGTCCGCAGCTTCTCCTCCCCGATCTCACCCCTGATGCCGGCCGCTTCCAGCAGGGCCACCGAGGTGTCCCGGTCCGTGCGGCGCAGCAGCGCGGAGCCCTCGGGGTCCCTCGGCCGGAGGCAGTGCCAGTAGCGCGGCGGCGGCAGGATGAGCGTGCCGACGGCGAAGGGGCCGGGGGCGGCGTCCGTCTTGGCCACAGCCGTGACGACGCCGTCCGGGTCGACCAGGTCGACCTGGTAGCCGCCGTTCTTCACGACGGCCCGGGGCCGGTCGTCCCCGGGGAACGTCAGCGCGCGCAGCGGGGCTCCGGAACCGTCCGCCACGGTCACGGCGCGTCCGGAGAGGTCCTCACCGCGCATCGATCCGTCGGGCAGCCGCACCACCCGCCAGCCGAACAGGCCGTCCACCGAGGTGCCGACAGGGGTGGGCTCGTCCGAAGGAGCGGGCAGCAGCCAGCCCGACCGGAACGTGCTGCCCGCCGGGGCGGTGCGGAGCGCGTCGGCGAGGAAACCGGGCAGGCCCTTCCTGCCCTGCTCCCCGCTGATCGGGTCGTATTCGTACCATCCGGTGCTCTCGTGATCCGATCTGTCCCAGGTCCACGCCCAGAAGGAGGTGCCGTCGGTGATCACCGACCGCTCGTCGGGCAGGGTGGTGTCTCCCGGGTGCAGCACCCCCAGGCCGGTGGTCCGCCCACCGCCGGGCAGCGGCAGGGTGACCGGATCGTCGCCGTGATACCAGTTCATGCGCGTCCCGCGGGTGCTGCCACCCCCCTCCAGCGGCTGGATCCGGTCGGCGGAGGTGTGCCAGTATCCGCGCATCCCGTCGAGCTGCCGGGAGTACCAGTAGACGAGCAGCTCGCCGTCCACGTAGTGGTAGCCGTGGTCGCTGCTCCAGGTGTCCCCGCTCGGGACGCGCAGGTCGTGGGTGAGCACGGTGCCCTCGGCGCCGAGCACCCGGACCTGCGAGGACCCCGCGACGATCAGATGCGGCCAGGCGTCGGCGACGACGAGGTCGTCGACGTCCTTCCTCGGCACGAGGGTCTCGGCCGCCTCATCCCAGGCCGGCCAGCCCAGTTCGTCGAACAGCCCGGCCCGGAGCGTCCGGGTGAGCACCAGCGCGACGTCCGTCCCGGCCGCCTGGCGTACCTCCTCCTCGGCCAGGACCAGCGCCTCGCCCGGCAGCCAGGACAGCCGCCGCATGGCGTCGGGCAGCTCCGGCAGTCCGGCGGCCGACGACCGCAGGGCCACCTTCCGCATCCATTCGGCGAGCATCGGCCGCCCTCCGGGGGACCGCGCCAGGAGGCGGACGGCCCGCAGGCCGTCCGCGTCGTGGTCGAACCCGTCGGCCCCGCGCTGGAAGGCGGGCCGGAAGCGGGGGTCGGCGGCCAGGGCGAGCAGATCGCGCTGGCCGGTGCCCTCCGCCCAGTGCTCCAGGTGCAGCCCCCGCTGCTCAACGGGATCGGCCACGGGGACGTCCAGGGCGAGCAGCAGGTCCAGCAGGTCGACGTCGTAGTCGGCCGACAGCGCCGTGCGGCCGGGATCGGCGAGTTCGGCCCGCAGCCGGTCGGCCACCCGCTCCACCAGCGCGTACAGCCCGGGCAGGCGCGGCGGAAGCCCCCAGGCGTGGTTACGCGCCTGCAGGAACCTGTCGAGCCAGCCCGCGGTGCCGTCGGCGGGCCGCTCCCGCTCCGGCACCTCGCCGCCGGCCAGACCGGCGGCGGCGCCGGACTCCTCGATCACCTCCAGCCACACGCCCGCCAGCTCCTTGTCCCTGGCCTGCGGCATGATGTTCAGCAGCGTCCCACGGACCTCGGGCTCCCGCCGGCCCAGCGACGCGATCGCCGCACTGTGGGCCTTCCACCAGCCCGTCACGGCCCGCTGGGTGGCCGGCAGGCCGAGCAGCTCGGCCAGGTATGCCTGTTCCTCCCGGTCGGCGTCCGCGCCGGCGGCCCTGGCGAGCTTGCGCAGATCGCTCGCCATCTGCGCCGACGGCGGCAGCCCTCCGGCGGTGCGCCGCACGCACAGCCGCGTGAACCGGCGCAGCGCCTCGTCCGCGGGCAGCCGGCCGGCCAGGTCCTTGGCGTATCCGGAGAGCACCTTGACCGACAGCGCCCCCGCGAGCGCGAACTCCAGGAACACCGCGTCGAGCCGGTCGTCGTCCACCGCGAGCCCGTGCTCGGCCTCGGCCTTGCGCGCGTGGGCGAACATCTGCGCGGCGTAGGTGGAGTTCTCCACGGCCAGGAACACCCGGCCGGCCTGCTCGTAGAAGGTGGGCAGGAAGTGCGGGACGGCGGCGGCCAGCTGGCCGGCGAGCTGCTGGTAGGCGTCCAGCGCGGCCTTCGGCTTGGACTTCGCCTGCCGGGCCGTGCGCTCCAGCTCGGGCACGACGGCGAGCGCGTGATGGCCGTCCTCGGGGTGGTTGACCAGCACCCATTCCGGGAAGCCGAGGGAGCGCCGGGAGCCCAGCCCGACGACGGCGGGCTCACCGTCCGGCTCCAGGCCCAGGAAGCCCGCCGCCAGGTCCTCGGCCGTGCCGAGCTCCCCGGCGACCAGGCGGACGACCACCCGGCCGTCCAGCCCGGGGTGACGGTAGCGCCGGGCGGTCAGCGGCACCGCCCGCTCACCGGCCCCCTCGGTGTCCGGCGGCAGCACCGCTCCGGCCTTCAGCAGCTCCTCGGCCCTGGCCTCCGCCGGCGACATGTCCTCGCTCACGCGTCCTTCCCCTCCTCGACCTGGCGCCCGGCGTAGAGCGCCGCGGCCATCCGCATCCCCTCCGACCAGGCCACCGGGCCGACCTCACGCAACCGGAGCGTTCTGCCGTCCTGGTCGTGCCAGGTGAGGCTGCCCGTCGTCATCTCGTCGTCCCAGTACGGCTCGCCGATCCACACGGCCGCCTCCGCGATCCGTCCGGCGTCGCGGACCCGGCACGTGGCGTAGCCTCCCGACACCCGGTAGCCGAGTGAGGTGGCCCGGGCGGCCAGAGCGAACCGGGAGGCGTATCCGCCCCCGGCGAACTCCGTCACGTCGGTCGCCTTCTCCCCGAGGTCGGCGGGCTTGCGCCAGGTGGCGCGGTGGATCTGCTCGACCTTCTGGACCACGCCCAGCTCGGCGGCGAACTCCCGGAGGTCGTCCAGCTCGGGCAGGAGCACGGGGTGCGGCAGGGTCACTGTTCGCGGGGACAGCCGGACGGTCTCGCCGTCCAGGTTCACCACCCGCAGCTGCCCGGAGTCGGTGGCGTCCCGCAGGAAGCCGACCTCGTCGGGGTCGTCACCGACCACGGCCAGGTCGCGCAGGGCCGACTGCCACGCCTCGTCCGGCCACACGTGGGCCAGCAGTCCGGTCGGGACGGGCAGGGACGACACCATCCAGACGTCCACCTGCGCCACGCACGCGGCGGCGTGCCGGTCGAGCCACTCGGCGAAGCGGCGCAGCCGGTCCACCTCGGGGTGCTCCTGCAACGCCTTGGGCAGCGATTTCAGCTGCCGCCCCGCCGCCCTGCCGGAGGTGGCTCTCGCCGCGACCCGACCATCTATGAGGGCGACCTCGTACCCGTCGCCCGCCGTCAGCCAACCCAACGCTCCGCCTTCCGCCGTCCATGACCGGTTGAGTTCGGCGGGGGTTTTCAGCCCCTGCCGCCGTGTTGCGCGGAACGCTAGCGATCACGACCGACAAATGCATCATGTGCCTTCCGTCCCATGGCCGAGGCGCCGGCCGCGCGGCCGCGGTCGAGCGTCGGTCGAGCGGCCGCGCGACCCTCTCGAGAGACTTCCGTGCCTGGTTTTGCGGGGACTTGGCGATGAACTTGCCTGTCACTCAAAGTGGCGCATATCTTCGGCTAATACGCATTACCTGCCGATGGGACACCACGGGACGTGACCGCCTCCAACCGCCGCCTCACCCAGCAGGACATCGCCCGGATGGCCGGAGTGAGCCAGACCACGGTGTCGCTGGTCCTCAACAACCGGGCGGACGCCGACACGCGGATCTCCCCGGAGACGCGCGAGCGCGTGCTGCGGGCGATCAGGCAGACCGGATACGTCGCCGACCCCGCCGCGCGACGGCTCGCCGACCGGCGCAACCGCATCCTGGGCGTGTTCACCTACGAGGCGGTCTTCCCGGCCGAGGACGCCGATTTCTACCACCCGTTCCTGCTCGGCATCGAGGAGCGCGCCGAGGAGGCGGGCTGCGACCTGCTGCTGTTCACCGGCGCCGGGGCGGCGGGCGGGCGGCGGCGGATCTTCAACGGCGACAGCCGGGTACGGCTGGCCGACGGATGCCTGCTCCTGGGCCGCAACGTCGACCGCGACGACCTGGCCCGGCTGCTGTCGGAGGGCGTCCCGTTCGTGTCCGTCGGCCGCCGTGACGACGCGGGCGCGCCGGTGCCGTACGTGGGCGCCGACTACCTCCCGGCGGTGCGGGCGCTCGTCGAGCGCGCCGTGCGGCTCGGACACCGGCGGCTGGCCTACGTCGGTCCCGGGACGGGCGCCGAGTCCTCGGCCGACCGCCTGCGCGGGTTCCGCGGAGCGGTGGCCGCCGCCGGCGTCGACGGGATCCGGGTGCCGACGGCCGACCGGACTCCGGACGGCCTCCTCGACGAGCTGGCCGGGGCTGGAGCGACGGCGGCCTTCGTCGAGGAGTGGGCCGACGGCCTCGCGGTCGCGCGGGCGGCCCGGGAGCGGGGCGTCGCGGTCCCCGGCGAGCTGTCGCTCCTCGCGCTCGGCGCCCCCACGCGCCCCGCCCGCCTCGACTTCACCGGGTTCCGCATCCCCCGGCGCGAGATGGGCCGCAGGGCCGTCGAGCTGCTGGCCGAGGTGCTGGAGAGCGGCGGGACCCCACAGGAACTGCTCCCCTGCGAGCTGGTCGACGGCGCCACACTGGCCCCGGCCGGAGACTGAACCGAAATGACAGGAGAGACCCTCTCGTGGTCGAGACATCTGCAGACGCGGTGATCGTCGGCGGTGGCCTGGGCGGCGTCGCCGCCGCACTGGCCCTGCTACGGGCCGGCCGTACGGTGATCCTCAGTGAGGAACACGACTGGCTGGGCGGCCAGCTGACCAGCCAGGCCGTGCCGCCGGACGAGCACCCCTGGGTGGAGCGGTTCGGCGTCACCGCGAGCTACCGGGCGCTGCGCGACGGCATCCGGCGCTACTACCGGCAGCACTACCCCCTGACCGGGCGGTCCCGCGACTGGCGGCACCTCAACCCGGGTGCGGGCCACGTGAGCCGGCTCTGCCACGAGCCCCGGGTCGCGGTCGCGGTGATCGAGGCGATGCTGGCGCCCTACCGGGGCTCGGGGCGGCTGCGGGTCCTGCAGCCCTACCGGCCGGTGGACGCCCAGGTCGACGGCGACACGGTGACCGCCGTGGAGCTGGAGCACCGGCACGGAGGCGGCCGGATCACCGTGCGCGCGCCGTACGTCCTGGACGCCACCGAGACCGGCGAGCTGCTGCCGCTGACCGGCACCGAGTACGTCACGGGGTCGGAGTCGCAGGCCGAGACCGGCGAGCCGAGCGCGCCCGCGCAGGCGCGGCCGCTGAACATGCAGGCCGTCTCGGTGTGCTTCGCGATCGACCACGTCGACGGGGACCACACCATCGACAGGCCCGCCTCCTACGGCTTCTGGCGCGCCTACCAGCCTCCTTTCTGGGGTGACCGGCTGCTGTCCTGGCGGTGCCCGAAGCCCCAGACGCTGGAGATCGTGGAACGTTCCTTCACCCCCAACCCCGACGACGACCCCCTGCTGATGGACGCCGACCAGCGGCACAGCGAGGGGGACCTCAACCTGTGGACCTTCCGCCGGATCGCCGCCCGCCGCAA
>NZ_JBSFPS010000364.1:0-7971 GCF_053588315.1 Streptosporangium sp. NPDC003464
ACCGGGACGGCGCTCACGGCGCGCAGCATGCGCAGCACCTCGCAGCCGTCGAGGTCGGGCAGGCCCAGGTCGAGCACGACCAGGTCGGGCCGGTCCTCCAGTGCCCGGGTGAGCCCCGGCATGCCCGCGGCGGCCGAGATGACGGCGTGCCCGCGTTCGGTGAGCGCCCGGGTCAGCGCGGACCGGACCTGGGCGTCGTCCTCGACGAGAAGCAGGTGGGCCACGGCAACGCGCCAGCCTCTCTTGAACTGGATAATTATGCTGGCAAAGGTAGAAAGTTCCCCATGAATCGTAAAGGACACCGAAGGGTGGTCGATCGATGCGCCGGCGTGCGCTCCTGGGCCTGGGCGGCTGGCTCACGGCCGCCGTCCTCACCACGGCCACCGGCACCTGGGCGGTGTCCCTGATCGGCACCGACATCACCGGGCAGGTCGTGCGTTCCATGACGCTGGAGGAGGTCGAGCGGGCCCTGATCACCACCTCCGCGGGACCGGCCGTCGCGCCCCCCGCCTCCGCCGGGCCGTACGCGGAGACCGGCAACTTCTCCTACGCCGAGGGGTCGGTGACCGGCGCCTGCGACGCCGGCCAGGCCCTCCTGCTGTCGTGGAGTCCCGCCCCCGGATACGGCGTCGACGAGGTCGAGCGCGGCCCCGCCGCCGCCGTCTCGGTGGTCTTCGAGTCCGACGACCGCAAGACCGCCATCAGCCTGACCTGCCCCTCCGGGAAACCCTCCACCACGGTCCGTTCCGTGACCGAACACGACGAGGACTGAGGGCGCCGGCGCCCGTGACCAGGGATGAGAGGCCGCGGGGCGCGGGGCCGAGCGCGCCGGCGAAGTACTCGCTGCCCACCCGACGGCCATGACCTGGTCCCGCCCGTAGTCCCTGAAGGTGTGCGGCTGCGGGTAGGTGCTCCCGTAGTGCTGCCACGCCTGGTCGGGCGGGGTGACCAGGTTCGCCGGCGGGCTCCGTCCGGCCGTGCCCGGCCGGCGGGCCCGTGCCGTACCGGACCGGACCGGTGAGCGGGATCACAGGAATGTCCGGCGCAGGCTCTAGCATCCGCGGCATGAACAACACCGTGACCTCACCTCCCCGGCATCGCGTCATCGGTGCCGCAGAGGCGGAGAAGCGGTCCGGCCTCCGTTGACACATGAGCAAGAGGAATCGTCGATGGACGAGCATGACCCGATCAGCCGGTTCTACGGGCTGCCGATCACGCCGGAGACGGCCACGGCGTCGGCGGAGCACCTGACCGACCCGTTTGCCGACGATCTCGTCAAGGCGCATCTCGGGAGCAACTATCCGTACTTCGGGGCGATCGACAAGACACTCGCGGGTTTCTTCGTCCTTGACGACGAGGGCGACAACTACACGCTGCTGGACGTCCGCGGGGACGGGCGGGTGTGGTGGCAGGACCACGAGACCCGCGAGCTCCACCTCCACTTCGACTCGCTGGACGACTGGCGCGCCTTCAAGGAGGAAGTGGACAGAGGCGGCGACGAGGACGAGCTCCGCGACGCCTTCCGGACCAAGGAACGACCGGCGGCCCGGACCGGCGAGGCTCCCGGCACGCCCGCACTGGCCACGAGGTACCAGTGGCTGGTCTGGCTGCTCGCGCAACCGCTGCGCGACCGCCAGGGCCGGGTGACCCAGGACGACGACGAGCTGACACGGAGCGCCATCGGGCATTTCCGCGCCATCTGGCCGACAGACGAGGCCGCGGAGAAGAGCCTGCTGGCGGAGTTGCCGCTGCTGGCCGGGGACCCGCATCTGGCGATCTACTGGCTGCTGCACACGTCGCTGCTGGCGATGGAGCCGCAGCGGGCACGGGTGCTCGCGGCGATCGGGCGGGCGCCGTGCCGTACGCCGCTCGTCGACGCGTTCGCGGCGGCTTTCGGGTCGCTGCCGCTGGACGGGGATGTGACGATCGTGCCGGGCTTCAGGACGCGCCGCTCGCTCGCGCTCCTGTACACCGGCGACGACGCGCCCGAGACGGAAAGGGCGCGCACCGCGCTGGTCTCCATGGAGATCGAACCCCGGGCGAGGTCGCTGATGAAGTTCGTGCTCGTCCGCGACGGCCTGGAGGAGGGCACGTTGACGGACGCCGAGGTCGCCGCGGCGGCGACACGGATGGATGCGGCGCCCGGCTCCGCGGCGCTGCGCGCCCTGCTCGACCGGCGCGCCGGGATGGAGGCCAGCCCCCATGCCGACGAGTTCGCGCGGACGGCGACCGCCACCGGCGAGACCTGGCCGTGGGTGCTGGCGACGTTGTGGCAGGTCCATTCGCTGGTCCGCGACCTGGACGCACTGGAGACGGTGATCGGTTTCCTGCTGGACAAGGATCCGTACCATCGGCGCGTCCTCGCCATACTCCAGCACGCTCAGGGGCTGGCCGGGCGCGAGTTCCTGATGCCCGCCGACGAACTGGAGCGGGCGTGGGCGCTGGCGGAGGCGTCCGCACCGATCCTGCAAGAACTGGCGACGCCGGACGACCACTCGGCGATCATCGCGAGGATCGCCGACCCGGCGCTGGCGCGGGCGGTCGCGCGCCGCGTCCTGCACCGTGCGGACGTGGACGAATACGCGGCCGAGGTGAGCTCGTGGGCGATCCGCGCCGTCCTCGCGGGTGACGACCCCGACCGGGGGGAACTCGCCGCCCGGGGTTTCGAGGCTCTGCCGTTCCAGTCCCACCAGCAGGTGCTCGCCGACATCGCCGGTGAGATCACCTCCCCCGGCCATCCTCTCGTCCGCGTCATGCTGCGGGTGCTGGAGCACGCCGCCGAACCCGACGACGCCGGCTTCATGGCGGCCTACACGGCCAAGCAGATGAAGAAGGAGGTCCTCACGGCGCTCGCACCGTTCGCGCACGAGCCGGAGATCTTCGACGAGCTGATGCGCCTGGCTGAGCTGCCCGCCGGCCATACGACCGTCGATTCGCTGTGGAGCCGGCTGTTCGACCCGTTCAGCGAGGAGACCTACGTCCTGCCCCGGCTCTCGGACGAGCAGGCCGTGCGGGCGGCCAGGGCGATGATCGCCACCCGGCTCACGCATCCGGTCATCCTCGCCCGCAACACCGCCGGGCAGCAGCTTTACCACTTCGCCCACGCCGGCGCCGAGGAATTCCTGATCGAGGCGCTCAACGAGTACGGCAGGCGCTTCGCCGATTCCACGGAAAAGGGCGGGAAGGTCTTCGACCGCGGCGAGACCGAGGACGACCTCCTCAAGGACCTGGTGGCGAACCTCTACTCCGCGGTCGGCAACATGGGGACGCCCCGGTCGCGGACCGCGCTGATCGAGCGGCTCTTCACCGAGCGGCGCGCGTTCTGGTGGATGGGCAACGCGATCGGCGGCGTCTTCTCCGCCGAGGTCCACCGCGAGGCGCTGGCCATGGTGCGCGAGCGGCGGGACGGAACGGGCGCGGGCTGCTACGCGTACGCCCTGGCCGACTTCGTGAAGCAGGGGCCGCCGAAGGTGGAGCTGCTCCAGGAGCTGGCCGGCTGGCCGGTGCCGGCGGAGGAGCTCTCCCGCCGCTTCTTCAAGTACGCCCTCGTCGTCGGGATCGAGGCGGCCCTGGCCGCGAAGGAATACGACCTGGTCCGCGCCGCGCACGCCCTCGCCTCCTCCATCGCGGAACCGCCCTTGCAGCCCGACGAGCACGCGCGCGCCATCCGGTGGGACAACCCGCTGGAGACGGAGGAGCCGGCCAGGCAGCTGGAGGCGGTCCTGTCCGGAGCCGCGGACGACAAGCGCCGCCGCCTTGTCGAGAAAGGCGCGGCCGCCCGCCTCCAGGGCACGCCACGGCTGAAGATCTCCGACAAGAAGCTCGGCATCCTGGCCGGTACGACTGTCCGGCGACGGCTGCTGCATGACACGACGACCGGGGAGGTCTGGTTCCTCGACATCGACGGCGCGGTGCACGCCTTCGACGGATACGAGATCACCGGCCTCCCTTTCGAGCCCCGGGCGATCGGTTACGGCCGGATGCGGGCGTTCCTCGATGGCGTGACCGAACTGTCCGAGCGCGCGCTGTTCTGGGACCGCCGGGCAGACGAGTTCGTCGAGGTCATCCGCTACGGCGACCGGCTGACCTACGTGTGGGGCCGGAACAACGGCTCGCTCGGCGGTCTCGGCCTCTCCTTCCCCGGCGTCGACGCGGCGGCCGACGCGTTCGCCCGCGTGAGGAGCAGCGTCGCCGCGGCCGGCATGACCGGGACGAGTCCCTGGTACGTGCCGGGCAAGGGCGCGATCCTGCGCACCTTCCGCATACCGGACCCCGACGGCCCGAACGACTCAAGCGACTATCGCCGCGTGTTCGACCGGAGGATCAACGCCGGCCCTCGTTTCGCCACCGAGGCGGAGGCCGTCACCGCACACGAACGCTGGGAGCTGGAGGCGCAACGGGACCGCGACGCGGACCTGACCTGCCTGAAGTGGCAGGACGACCGGCTCCGGCCCGAGGACATGTCCGTGCGGGAATGGATCAGGGACCGGATCCGGGACGACCCCAGCGACGCGGCCTGGCACGCCCGGGCACTCACCGAGATCGTCGATTACCTGAGGAGCCACGGCTACGGTGACCTGATCGGCCCGATCGAGGTCGAGGTGGGCTCGGGCGTCTCCGACGACGAGATCGCCGCCTACGAGGCCGAACGCCGGCACCCGATCCCCGAGGTGCTGCGCGCCTTCTGGCGCGAGATCGGCCACGCCCGCTGGTCCGTGGGCGGGGCGGGAATGCGGGTCCTGTCGCCGTCGCAGGTGCTGTCCCGCCGGCCGGCCGCGCGGCAGCTGGGAGAGGACTTCCTTCGAGAGCTGACTCCTGCCGAAGCCGGCGCCGCCCGGCCGCTGATGAGCGCGCTGGACGTGCTGGTCGAGACGCTTGACGGCTCTACCGTCATCACCGTGCTCGCCGACCGGGAGGCCAAGGAGGGCCGGGTCTTCACCCATGCCGACTACGATCCACGCAGTTTCTGGTGGGAGAGATCCCTGTCGTGGATGCTGGCGACGCGCTTCCTCGACGGCTTCGCCGACGCGATCGAGGAGGCCGCACCCGTGGTGGCGCAGCTCTACCACGGCCAGCGGTTGAACCCGGACGCGCAGCGTCGCTACTTCGAGCTGAGGGAGCAAGGCAAGATCCCCAAGTTCTGGGAGCTCCTGTACGACGAGACGTCCGGCCTGGTCTCCACCCGTTCCGGAAAGATCGGCGCGGCCGGTGCCGTACGCAACAGACGGTACGGCGACCCGGCCCGCGCGGCCCGCGCGGCGGCCAAGCTCGTCGCCGCCAGGGAGAAGGACGGCTACCGCGAAGCCGCACCCGTCAAAGCCCGGGCCGACACCCCCTGACCGGACCCGCGAGGACCCGGCTCCGCCGAGAGCCGGGCCTCCGGCCTGCCGGAAACTTCTTGATCATCGGATCATGGCGGACCGGAGGGATGATGACGGAACCAACCGTTCCCGCCGAAGGCCCGCAGCCATCGGACCAGGCCGACGTCCGGTTTGGAGGAAAAGGTTCTCGTGTTGCCGAGTTCTCAGCGGCCGCGCCGCCATGATCACCGGTGCGGCCGCGCCGGCCGGCGCGGAGGCCGGACTGTCGGCCCGCCGGGAGCGGAGGCCGTGACCGGCGGGCCTACACGTTCTCACCCGGGAGTTCCCGGCCGGACAGGTACAGCCGGGCACCGGCCCAGATGGCCGCGGGTTCGCACCGGGCGACCTGCCAGGTGACGGATGCCAGCCGTCCCCGCCGGCGGTAGCGTCGCACGATCGTCAGGTGTTCCGGCCACGCCACGAACCGCTTCAGGGCCTGCTCGCTCCGCCAGATCGACACCGAGCCGCACCTGCGCTCCAGCGGTTCCGCCCACAGCCACATCCCGACCGCGCCGTCCAGCCCGGGCCAGCCCCGGCCCAGCGCGCGCCCGGACCGGTAGATACCGGGCAGGTCGCGCGCCCTGTCGGCCCGGAACTCGGTGATGGCGACCAGTACGGGACCGGTGACGCCCGCGGCCGGCCCGGGCGTCCAGGAACTCCTCAGCATGACGGCGCCCACGCCGGGGAACGGCCGAGCAGCCCGAGCAGCCGCTCGAAGTCGGAGACGTCGGCGGGCACCGGGACCCGGGCGCCGAACGGGCCGCCGGGGCCGCGGAGGCCCGGGGCGTCCGCCCATCGAGAGGCGATCGCCAGCGCGACGGCCGCCGACTCCTCATCGGGCGAGTACGGCGCGCCGACGGAGGCGGCGATGTCCCATCCGTGAACGAGGAAGTCGACGAAGTGCATTCCCATGGCGGCGCGGCCGGGGAACACGCCGAACTCGCGTACTTCGACCTGCCGGTCGTGGACGTCCTGGGCGGCGAACGCGGCGGTGACCGCGGCCGCGGACTCCTGGTAGGCGTGGTGCGGGTCGGTGCCGAGTTCGCCGCTGTCCCAGGTGGACCGGTCGGCGGGCAGGCCGGCGGCCGCGGCGGCGAAGCCGCGGTTCTCGCTCACCATGTGACGCAGCAGCTCGCCCAGATTCCATGCGGCACAGGGGGTGGGCCCGGTGAGGCGCTCGGGGCCGGCCTGGGCGATCAGCCGACCGGCGGCCTCCAGCGCCCGCCGGTCGAGGTCGCGCAGGTCCACGGATCCCAGGTCGACGGAGATCGCACTCATGATCACTCCTTTTCGAGCACGAATTCAAGCACGAACGTTCGTGCTTGAATTCGACGTTATCACGTGCGGCATAATTAAACGAACGTTCGTCCATGAAAGGGGCTGCGATGGCGGGCCGGCCACGAGACGACCGGGCGCGGAACGCGATCCTGCGCCGAGCGGCGGACATCGCCTCCAAGGACGGGCTGGAGGGCCTCTCCATCGGGCGGCTGGCCGCCGATCTCGGCGTGAGCAAGAGCGGGCTCTTCGGCCACTTCGGCTCCAAGGAAGAGCTCCAGCTCGCCACGGTCCGGGCCGCGGCGGACGTCTATCTCGACGAGGTCGTCAAGCCCGCGCTGGCACTGCCGCCGGGCCTGGGACGGATATGGCGGCTGTGCGACAGCTGGCTGAGCTACTCGCAGCGGCGGGTCTTCCCCGGCGGGTGCTTCTTCTTCACGGTCACCGCCGAGTTCGACGCCCGCCCGGGGCGCGTGCGGGACGCCGTCGCCGCCGCCGCCCTTGAGTGGAGCCGCCTGGTCACGCGCACCGTCGAGGAGGCGCGCCGGCTCGGAGAGCTCACCGAAGACACCGGAGCCGACCAGCTCGCCTTCGAGCTGATCGCGTTCTTGGAGACCGCCAACGCCGTATCGCTGCTGCACGACGATCCCGTCGCCTACCAGCGGGCCAGGACCGCCATCCGGAACCGCCTGCACGCCGCCGCCACCGGTTCCGCGGCCCTACCCGGGCTCGATTCCGCGCTCCAGAGCGGTCATCAGTAGACGGCTACCGGGGCCGGCCCGATGGGGGCCGGGCGTCCCGGCGGTGGCGGGGCCCTGCCCGGCGGATGAGTGCGCGGACGGTGACGGACGCGACGGCCGGGTGGAGGCAGGGGTCGACCCGGCCGTGCCCCGGCCCGGATGGGTCGAGCCGGCCGTCTCCTGGCCCGGACGGGGTGGTCACGGTGTCGCCGGCTCCGTCGGTCGTATCTGTCCTCACCCGGTTCGACGAGACAGCTCCCCGGATCGTGAGGTTGACGCGCGCCTCACATCCCGACGGGCTGTGTCGTCGTACTGCTCAGACGGACGCGAAGGAAGGAAATCGATCATGGAACCCGTTAACGTCGCGATCATTTACTACAGCGCCACGGGCACCCTGCACGCCTTGGCGCAGGCCGCCGCAGAGGGCGCGGAGAAGGCCGGCGCACACGTGCGACTGCGCAAGGTCGCCGAACTGGCCCCACCGGAGGCGATCAGCGCCAATCCGCTCCCGCCGGGGCCGGATGGGCCATCGCCCGCTCGCCGACCAGGCAGGCGCGCTCCTTGGCGAACCCGTCGGACAGCAGCTCCTTCAGCGG
>NZ_JBSFPS010000365.1:0-7866 GCF_053588315.1 Streptosporangium sp. NPDC003464
CGCCCATGAGCACCGCGGTCTCGGCGGTCACGTGCAGGCAGGCGGCGATCCGCAGCCCGTCGAGGGGCCGCTCGGCCGCGAAACGCTCCCCGATGGCGGTCAGCACGGGCATCGACCGCGCCGCCCATCCGATCCGCCGCTCGCCCGCGGCCACCAGCGCGCTGTCCACGTTTCTCCCCAGATTGCCCGAAGGCCCCCGCAGCGCTGCGGGGGCCCGGTGGAACGGTCGATCAGTAGCGGTAGTGGTCGGCCTTGTAGGGGCCCTCGATGTCCACGCCGATGTATTCCGCCTGCGCCTTGGTGAGCTTGGTGAGCTTCACGCCGAGGGCGTCGAGGTGGAGGCGGGCGACCTTCTCGTCCAGGTGCTTGGGCAGCACGTAGACGCCGACCGGGTACTGCTCGGTCTTGGTGAACAGCTCGATCTGGGCGATCACCTGGTTGGTGAAGGAGTTGGACATGACGAACGAGGGGTGGCCGGTGGCGCAGCCCAGGTTCATCAGGCGGCCCTCGGCGAGCACCAGGATCTGGCGGCCGTCGGGGAAGGTCCAGGTGTGGACCTGCGGCTTGATCTCGGTCTTGACGATGCCCGGGATCTTGGCCAGGCCGGCCATGTCGATCTCGTTGTCGAAGTGGCCGATGTTGGACACGATGGCGTTGTGCTTCATCTTCGCCATGTGAGCGGCGGTGATGATGTCGAAGTTGCCGGTCGTGGTGACGAAGATGTCGGCGATGCCGACGACGTCGTCCAGCGTGGTGACCTGGAAGCCGTCCATGGCGGCCTGGAGCGCGCAGATCGGGTCGATCTCGGTGACGATGACGCGGGCGCCCTGGCCCCGGAGGGCGTCGGCACAGCCCTTGCCGACGTCGCCGTAGCCGGCCACGACCGCGACCTTGCCGCCGATCAGCACGTCGGTGGCGCGGTTGAGGCCGTCGATGACCGAGTGGCGGCAGCCGTACTTGTTGTCGAACTTCGACTTGGTCACCGAGTCGTTGACGTTGATCGCCGGGAAGAGCAGCGAGCCCGCCTTGAACATCTCGTAGAGGCGGTGGACGCCGGTGGTGGTCTCCTCGGTGACGCCCTTGATGCGCGAGGCGATCTCGGTCCACTTGTTCTCGGCGGTGACCGTACGGCGGAGCAGATCAAGGATGATCTTCCACTCCTCCGGGTCGTCCTCGCCGGCGCTGGGGACGGCACCGGCCTTCTCGTACTCGGCGCCCTTGTGCACGAGCAGGGTGGCGTCGCCACCGTCGTCGAGGATCATGTTGGGGCCGTCACCGCCGGGCCATACCAGCGCCTGCTCGGTGCACCACCAGTATTCCTCCAGGGTCTCGCCCTTCCAGGCGAAGACCGGGACGCCCTTGGGGTCGTCGACGGTGCCCTCCGGGCCGACGACGACGGCGGCGGCCGCGTGGTCCTGGGTGGAGAAGATGTTGCAGCTCACCCAGCGGACCTCGGCGCCGAGCGCGACCAGCGTCTCGATGAGCACGGCGGTCTGGATGGTCATGTGCAGCGAGCCCATGATCTTCGCACCGGCCAGCGGCTGGGCCTCGGCGTACTCCTTGCGGATGGCCATCAGCCCCGGCATCTCGTGCTCGGCGAGCTGGATCTCCTTGCGGCCGAAAGCCGCAAGGGAAAGGTCGGCGACCTTGAAGTCCATGTGTTACCCCTCTGGTAGATGGTCGCGCTTCTGGTTGATGGTCGCGCTCGCCTCGTGGCCCTCGCCGGTCTCGCGACCCTGCTTCGCTCTCGGACCCGGCTCGCCGCTCCACCGGAAAAGTCGACGATGCGAGTTTAGGCGGCCCGGATGCCTCCGCGCACCTTCCAGACGGCTAACCTGACACAAGAATGTAAGACTCTGCGGAAAGGCCCGAGAATGCGGATCACCGAGGCCGCCCGGCGGCTGGGGATGTCCCCCCGCATGCTCCGTTACCGCGAGGCGCTCGGCCTGCTCCCTCCCGTCAGGAGCCAGGGGGCGCACCGGCGCTTCGGCCCCGAGGAGCTGTCGGCCGTCGCCCAGGGCGTGGAGCTGGAGAAACGGTTCGACATCTCCCCCTCCGAGCTGGCCTTCGCCCTCCGGGTGCTGAGCGAGCCCACCGTGGCCCAGGCCGTACGCGACCTGGGCCTGCGGATCGGCCGCCTGCAGGCCCCGCGCCGGGCGCTGGACTTCGAGAAGGAGAAGGCGCTGCGCCTGCTCCAAGGCCGCCCCTAGGCGGATCACCGACGGCCACGCCTCTCGGGGAGACCTCCGGCGGGCGGGCCACACCCCCGGACGTGGGTCACCGACGGCCCCGGCCCCTCGGGGAGACCTCCAGCGGGCGGGCCGCACCCCCGGACGCGGAAGGGCCCCGGCGCCGCACGGCGCCGGGGCCCTCAGGGGCGCTGTGGCTCAGACCGAACCGTTGACCTTGGACCTGTCGAGGTCCGGCTCAAGGTAGATGACGCGGGCCTCCGGCACGGCGGCGCGGATGCGCTGCTCTGCCTGGTCGATCCCGCGGGCCACCTCGGCGGCCGTGTCGTCGTGGTCCACCGCGATCTTGGCGGCGACCAGGATCTCCTCCGGTCCCAGGTGGAGCGTGCGCATGTGGATGACCCGGGCGACCTCGGGCGTGCCCTCCAGGGCGGCGCAGATCTTCCTCTCGACCTCCGGGCCCGCACCCTCGCCGATCAGCAGCGACTTGGTCTCGATCGCGAGGATGACCGCGATGATGGCCAGCAGGACGCCGATCGCCATCGTGCCGACGCCGTCCCAGACGCCGTCACCGGTGATCACGGCCATCGTCACGCCGAGCAGCGCGAGGACCAGGCCGACCAGCGCGCCGAGGTCCTCCAGCACGATGACCGGCAGCTCCGGCGACTTGGACCGGCGGATGAACTGCATCCAGGTCTGGCTGCCGCGGATCGGGTTGGACTCCTTGATCGCGGTGCGGAAGGAGAACGACTCGGCGATGATCGCGAAGATCAGCACACCGAACGCCACGACGGGCGTCTCCACCGGATGCGGATCGCTGATCTTGTGCCAGCCCTCGTAGAGGGAGAACAGCGCGCCGATCGTGAACAGCACCACCGCCACGACGAAGGCGTAGAAGTATCGCTCCCGGCCGTAGCCGAAGGGATGCTCCGCCGTCCGCTTCCGCGCCGCCCGCTTCCCGCCGACCAGCAGCAACACCTGGTTGCCCGAGTCGGCGAGGGAGTGGATCGACTCAGCGAGCATCGACGATGAGGTCGTGACCAGGAAGGCGACGAACTTGGCCGCCGCGATCGCAAGGTTGGCGGACAGTGCCGCAATGATCGCCTTAGTACCGCCGCCCGCGCTCACGGCAGCCTCCGCTCATTGATTCCGAAAAAGACGGACGGAATCCTAATGGGAAATCCGCGCCTTCAGCTCTGTGATGGCCGACACAGGGGTCGGGTCGATCCCGTACCCCAGCGCGAGGTACGTACTCGCGTAGTCACCCAATTCAATCAGCGCCGCGAGCCGTTCCAGCGGGTGCAGCCCCTCGGCGGCGAGCTGGGTGACCGGCACGCCCCGGTCCTCGGCCATCCGGACCGACACCTCGCGCCGCCGCGCCACCTGCGGATGCTCCTCCACGTCGCGCAGCACGAACAGCCGCAGCGACCGTCCGCCGTCGTCGGCGAAGATGTCGCGGGTGGCCAGCGGACCGTCGAAGGCCACCACCTGGTTGTGGTTCACCTCGGGGATCTCACCCCAGACGGCCGGATATTTGCCGTTCTCGTTGAGCTGGCAGGCCCACCGGTAGGCGGCGACCGCGGCCAGCGGGGAGGATCCCCAGATCATCGGCACGGTCTCGGCCAGCTCCATGGCCAGCGTCTTGCCCGGGTTGATGAACGACTCGCTCGCCGGGCGGCACCGGTGGGCGATGTCCTCCAGGCGCTTGGCCGTGCCCTCGAACACCTCCTCGTCCGCCTGGAGCAGGCCGAGCTCGGCGGCGGCGACGATCAGCGGGATCGACAGGGCCCAGACGGCGGCGCGCGGCTGCCCTCCGGTGCTGACGGGCACGAACGGCGCGCCCGCCTGCCTGGCGATCGCCTGCAGCGGCGAGTCGGGCGCGCCCAGCGCCAGCAGGCGGCAGCCGCGGCGGACGGCCTCCGCCGCCACCGCGAGCGTCTCCTCGGTCCGGCCCGAGCACGACACCGCGATCACCAGGTCGGTCGCGCCGACCCAGCCGGGCAGGCGGTAGGACCGCACGGTCATGATCGGCAGCGGGGCGCCGTGACCGCACACCGCGTTGAGGACGTCACCGGCGATGCCCGAACCGCCCATGCCTGCGACCACGATGCTCCTGGGCCGGCCGTCCGCGCGCAGCGGCGAGAGGTCCGCCTCGCGCGCCGTCCGGTGGGCGGTGCGGACCTGCGCCGCCGATGCCGCCACCGCGCGCAGCATGCCCGACGGATCGCCCTCGGTCAGCAGCGTCTGATCGTCGAGCCGATCGGGCTCCCAGTTCACGACTTCCGCGCCTCGTCGACCAGCAGCACCGGGATGTCGTCCCGGACGGGATAGACCAGGCCGCAGCTGGCGGAGGTGCACGACAGCTCGTCCACCTCGGGCTCGGCGCGCAGCGGGGACTTGCAGTTGGGACAGGCCAGGATCTCAAGCAGCCAGTCGTCGATCTTCACTCGTTCAGCTCCTCACGACAGCGAGAACTTCGTCCCTGATCGCTGCCATCTGAATCTCGTCGGCCGCCTCGGCGTTCAGCCTGAGCAGCGGTTCGGTGTTGGACGGACGAAGATTGAACCACCATCCGGGGCCGGACACGGTCAGGCCGTCCAGCTCGTCGAAGGTGACGCCGTCACGGCCGGCGAACGTCTCGCGGACCCGTGCCGCCGCCTCCGCCTGGTCGGCGACCGTGCTGTTGATCTCTCCGGAGGCCGTGTAGCGGGCGTAGTCCGTGAGGATCTCCGACAGCGGCCGGTCCTGCCCGCCCAGCGCGGCCAGCACGTGCAGTGCGGCCAGCATGCCGGAGTCGGCGGACCAGAAGTCCTTGAAGTAGTAGTGCGCGGAGTGCTCGCCGCCGAAGACCGCGCCGGTCCTGGCCATCTCGGCCTTGATGAAGGAGTGTCCGACCCGGGTGCGGACCGGCTCGCCGCCGTGCTCGGCGATGATCTCCGGGACGCCCCGCGAGGTGATCAGGTTATGGATGATCTTGGCGCCGGGGTGCTTGGCCAGCTCGCGCACCGCGACCAGCGCGGTGATGGCGGAGGGGGAGACCGACTCGCCGCGCTCGTCGACGACCCAGCAGCGGTCGGCGTCGCCGTCGAAGGCCAGGCCGATGTCGGCGCCGGCGTCGATCACGGCCTTCTGCAGGTCGCGCAGGTTCTCCGGCTCGATCGGGTTGGCCTCGTGGTTGGGGAAGGTGCCGTCCAGCTCGAAGTAGAGCCCGGTCAGCTCCAGCGGGAGCCCCTCGAACACCACCGGGACGGTGTGGCCGCCCATGCCGTTGCCCGCGTCGACCACGACCTTCAGCGGCCGGATGCCGGACAGGTCCACCAGCGTGCGCAGGTGGTCGGCGTAGCCCCGCAGCAGGTCGCGCCCGGTCACGGTGCCGCCGCCGGCGCCGCCCACCCCGGACCTCAGCAGCTCGGCCGCCCGGTCGCGGATCTCCGCCAGGCCGCTGTCGCCGCCGATCGGGACGGCGCCGGCCCGGCACATCTTCATGCCGTTGTATCGGGCCGGGTTGTGGCTGGCGGTGAACATCACGCCGGGCAGGGCGAGGCTGCCGCTGGCGTAGTAGAGCAGGTCGGTGGAGGCCAGCCCGGCGTGGACGACGTCGGCCCCCCGGGAGGTGGCCCCGCGGGCGAAGGCCGCGGCCAGCGGTCCGGACGAGGCGCGCATGTCGTGTGCCACCACGGCGGTCCCGGCGCCGGTCACCTCTACGAAGGCGGCGCCGACCGCCTCCGCGGCCTCCTCGTCGAACTCGTCCGGCACGACGCCTCGAACGTCGTACGCCTTGAAGATCTTGGCGAGGTCGCCCACTCCAGCTCCGCCCTTTTACGTCGTGTCTGCTGACCCCAGCCTAGTCGGGTCAGCGGTCGCGCTGGGGCTGAGCGGAACGGAGCACCCTCAGATGGCCGCGGCGCCCGACCTCGACCCCCTGGCCGACGGGCTCGGTGCCGCCTGTCGGCGCGGGCCTGGCGGCCTCGCGGACCGCGTTGGCGAGGGCTTCGAGGTCGTCCGTGCTCGGCGGTGCGCCGTCGGTGGGGAGGCGGACGACCTCCCAGCCGCGGGGCGCGGTCAACCGCTCGGCATGCTCGGCGCACAGGTCATAACAGTGCGGCTCGGCGTACGTCGCCAAGGGCCCGAGAACGGCGGTCGAATCGGCGTAGACGTACGTGAGCGTGAATACGGCAGGCTGACTGCACGCGGTGCGGGAACAGCGGCGGACGGGGCTCACGGTGGGACCGTATCCGGTAAGCGTCCGAGGCGCCACTATCTGAGCGCTCTTAACGAGCGTGTCGCCACAATTCGGACACGTGTCCCACCTTCCACCCGCCTGTACGGCTTAGGCCCCCTGTCACAACCTCTTCCCTGCCTTCCGCCGGGCGCGTCTAAGCTTGGCCCGTGAGCTCGGCACCCCGTGGACCCCGCCCTCCCCGCAGACGCGACCGGCACGGCCGCGGCATGCGCGGCCCGCTGGCCCCCTCCCACGTGCCGATCGCCAAGTCACGCGGCGAGCGCTTCGACGACTTCGTCCTGGACGCGGTGGACCGGCTCAAGCCCCGCTGGAGCAAGCAGCTGGCGGCGGTGGAGTTCGCGGTCGAGGAGGTGCCGCCGATCAGCCAGCTCGGCGACGGGCCCGGCCTGCTCTCCGGCGAGCCGATCCCGTTCGGCCGGGCCGAGCCCGCCGTGGGCAAGCGCCCGGCCGTCGTGATCATCTACCGGCGTCCCCTGGAGGCCCGGGCCCGCGACCGCGACCAGCTCGGCGCGCTGGTGCACGACACCGTGGTGGAGCAGGTCGCCGGGCTCCTGGGCCTGTCCCCCGAGACGGTCGACCCCGGCTACGACGAGCGCGACTGAGCGGGACGGCGCGGGCGGAGCGCCGGCGCCTCAGGGCAGCACGGCCGCCACGGACTCGGTGATCGGCGGGACCAGCGCCCACATGCGGGCCGCCGCCAGCGGCTGCGCGGTCAGCAGCAGGCCGCCCTTGACGCTCTCGTCCATCACCCGCCCGCCGTAGACCGGGCCGGAGCCCGGCAGCGGCAGCACGACCACCGCGAAGGCGCCGTCCACCTTGGGCAGCTTGACCTCCTTGGTGCGCGCGGCGGCGATGTCCACCTCGAACGGCTCCGGCGCCTCGCCCTTGCCCGGCAGCACCTGGACCCGCACCTTGCCGGCCGCGTCCGGCGCGGTCAGCAGCAGCCGGGAGCTCTTCTTCTTGCCCGTGCGGTTGTCGGCGACCACGCTGCCCAGGTCGATCGGGGCGGCCCCGGCGGTGAAGGCCACATCGCCCTTCGCGCCGGTGCCGGTGACGGCCAGCCCGGCCACGATCGGCGTGTCCGAGGTGAGCAGGAGCGCCGAGGGCTGCCCGCTGGCGGCGGCGGACAGGTCTAGGGTGGCGACGGAACCGGCGGGGACCTCGACGAGCTCGCGGTCCTTGAGGGCGTAGGTCCCGTCGGGGGTGAGCGCCTTGACCTCGACCAGGGTGTCGGACTCGGCGATGGAGGCGACGTACAGCTCGCGCTTCCCCCCGCCGCCGGGGATGCCCGGCACCACGACGCGGGTGGCCGGGGCGGCCGAGACCGGCAGCCAGTCGACGCCCCGGCCGCCGTGCATGATCGCCCGCGCCGCGGCGGCGACCCGGCCGGAGCTGGTGCGCACCTCAAGGGCCATGACGAGCGGTGAGGGGGCC
>NZ_JBSFPS010000366.1:0-7852 GCF_053588315.1 Streptosporangium sp. NPDC003464
CACTACCCGGGCGACGCGGTCGCCTCCGAGGTGTGGCCCGGGGTCGCCCCCGGCACCCGCGGGGTGCTCAACGCGCTGGCCCCCACGCACTTCCGGCTGGACGACCTGCACACCATCGACCCCAAGCCGCCGATCCTGTGGATCCGCGGCGCGGCCGACGTGATCGTCTCCGACACCTCGCTGTTCGACCTGGCCCACCTCGGCGCCCTCGGCGTCGTCCCCGGCTCGCCGGGCACCCCCGCGCAGCCGATGATCGCCCAGACCCGGGCCGCGCTCCAGCGCTACGGCGACCACCGCGAGGTCGTCCTCGACTCCGGGCACAGCCCGCACGTCGAGCGGCCCGAGGAGTTCCGCGCCGCCCTCGTCGACCACCTGAAGCGGAGCTGAGCGATGCGCACACCGTCAGGATCACGCGGGCGCGCCGTGCCGGCCGCCGGGCTCACCGCCGTCATCACCGCCGCCGCCCTGCTGGCGGGCGCGCCGGCCGCGGGCGCCGGGGTGTCGGCGGAGCGGGACCCGGTGGGCGCGCACTGCGCGCGCCTGGACCGGGTGACGGTCCCGGGGGCCGAGCACCAGGTGACGGCCTGCCTGGACGACCTCACCACGGCGGGCACGACGGTCTCCGGGCACACCGACCCCGCCGACTGGGCCGGACTCCACCCCGCCGGGGCGGTCAACCCCAAGGGCGTCCCCGGCATCCAGGTCGACGGCTACTTCCCCGACACCTCGACCTCCAACACCACCCACGGCTGGAACCACGACTCCCAGTTCGTGCTCCGGCTGCCGGACAGGTGGAACGGCGGGCTGGTCGTCGCCGGCACCCCGGGCAACCGGGAGCAGTACGCCAACGACTTCACCATCTCCGACTGGGCGCTGGCCAAGGGCTACGCCTACGCGGTGACGGACAAGGGCAACGTCGGGGTCACCTTCTACAAGGACGGCCGCCGGCCGGGCGACGCGGTCGCCGAGTGGAACCGGCGGGTCACGCAGGTGGCGGTCGCCGCCAAGGCGGCCGTCGCGCGGCGCTACGGCAGGCTCCCCGAGCGGACCTACGCCGCGGGCATCTCCAACGGCGGATACCTGGTCCGCTGGCAGCTGGAGAACCGGGCCTGGCTGTATGACGGCGGGGTCGACTGGGAGGGCACGCTCTGGCGGGTCGAGGGCGACAACCTGCTCACCTTCCTGCCCCCGGCGCTGCGGGCCTACCCGGCGGGCGACACCCAGGCGATGTACGACGCCGGGTTCGCCAAGGGCTCGGAGTTCCTGTGGCCGTTCCACTACCAGTACTACTGGGACCTCACCCAGCGCGTCTACCGTGAGGAGCTCGACCCGGACTTCGACGGCGACACCGAGGCGGGCACGCCCTTCTGCGCCACCGGCACCCCGGCCTGTGACACCGACTACGACTACGACGCGCGCAGGCCGTACCGGGCGGTGGAGAGGATCGGGCTCACCGGCCGGATCGGCAAGCCGCTGATCACGGTCCACGGCACACTGGACACGCTGCTGCCGATCTCCCGCTCCGGCGACGTCTACGCGGACATGGTCGGCGACCGCCGGCCGTTCCGGTACTACCGGGTCACCGACGGCACCCACGTGGACAGCCTCTACGCCGCCTACCCCGACAGGCTCCGCCCGCTGCTGCCGTGCTTCCGCAGCGCGTTCGAGGCCCTGACGGACTGGGTGGAGCGGCGGCAGAGCCCGCCGCCGAGCGCGACCCTGCCCCGCCCGGCGGGCGGAGACCTCGCCAACGAGTGTCAGCTCGCCAGGTAACGCTCCTGTACGGTCCGGGTCAGCCGGACCGCGCCCCGTGCCCCGGGGATCCGCCGCGCGATGCGCTTGAGCAGCGGGTTCCGGGGCGCGGGCGTCCCCCCGGCGGACTCGTAGATCTCCACCCGGCCGCCGCGGCTCATCCCGACCTTGAAGCGGAGCCCTACCTCCGGGCCGTCCACCCGCAGGAACGGCACCCAGTCGCCTGGTGCGAGGGCGCCGTCACGGTGGGTCAGCCGGGTGGGGATCTTGGCGACCAGCCGCCCGGGATGCTGGCCGGGCACACCCGGCTCGACCAGGGCCGGCACGCAGACCTCGCGCTCCCGGCGCGTCTCGTGGCGCAGCACCAGCTCGGCGGGCGGCCCCCCGCTCGGCGGCACGTACGGCACGGGCACGACGACGAAGACGTGCTCGCGCTGCCGGGTGATCGTCGTCCCTGCCGAGACCAGGACGATCGACTCGGCGAACGAGCGGGGCTCCACGCAGACGCCCAGCTCGCCCCGGTCCGACCACCAGGGGATGACCAGCCGCTTGGAGTAGTCGGCCAGCACGCCGGTGCAGTTCAGCGGGGAGCCGGTGACGCGGGTGCGCGCGTGGTGGGCTCCGCCGTACATGCGCACGTGGATCTCCCACAGCCCGGGCGGCAGGGGGCGGCCCATGGCGGCGGAGGCGACGTCCAGCCGGGCGGTGCCGGCGACCTGGAGCCTGACCCCGTTGCGGTGGCGTGAGCGCATCATCGAGCAGGTCACCGGGAGGAAGTAGACGAGCCCGGTGTCCTCGTGCCTGACGTAGACCTCGAACCGGGCGCGGGCGGCGGACTGGGAGACGTCGGCCAGCTCGGGCGCGAGACGGAAGCCGTCGAGGGGCACGGGCGGCTCCCAGAGCAGGCCGTCCTCGCCGTGGGGCAGGAAACGCGTCGGGGACCCGTCACCCCGCAGGATCTCCACGCTGAGGCCCATGATGAACGCGCCGTCGTCCCAGACGACCTCCCTGAGGTCGGCCTGCAGGCGGGTGCCGCGCATGGCCTCGGCCAGCACGACCAGCTGGTCGAGCCGGCCGGCGCGCAGCAGCGCGGCGCGGGCGCGCAGGTGCACGGGCAGGTAGGGGTCCAGGCGCGGGGGGAAGCGCTGCACGGTCAGCTCGCGCAGGCTGGTGAAGGTGGCCGCCCGCTCCCTGGAGGAGGCGGAGACGAACCGGCCTCCCCCGAGCAGGCGCAGCACCGAGGTGCGGAACCAGTGCGCGTACATCCGGTCGCGCTGGCGCCCGGCGGGGACCTCGAAGTCGATGATGTCGAGCAGCTCACGCAGCTCGGCGCCCCAGACGTAGGGGTCGCCCGGCGGCTCGGGCCGCTCCTCGACGTGGCAGCAGACCTGATCGGCCAGGGTGGCGACGACCTTGGCCCGCAGGTAGGCCCGGAGCGCGAACGCCTGCTCGGCCAGGCGCCCGCCGGAGTCCGCGAAGGTCAGCGCCTCGGCGTCCAGGAACGTCCTGCGGTAGAGCTTGTGCGGGGTGAGCAGTGACAGCAGCCGGTCCCTGAAGATGTCGGCGCGTTCCCGGTTGCCGTCGAAGACCGTGGAGGGCGGCGGGCCCTGGTCGCTGACCAGGCGCCCGACGAGGATGTCGGCGTCGGTCTCCACCGCGCGCTCGTACATCCGCCGCAGGGCGCCCCGCTCCAGGCGGTCCGTCTGGTCCATCAGGTAGACGTACTCGCCCTTGGCGATCGCCATCCCGACGTTGCGCGCGCGGGCCGGCGAGCCGTCCGGGCCCAGATGGAGCACCCGGACGTTCGGCCGCACCGCCGCGACGGAGTCGAGGCGCTGCTGGATCCCGTCGTCGGACCCGCCGTCGGCGAAGATGACCTCGTACTCCTCCGAGGGCATCGACTGTTCCAGCAGCGAACGGATACACGCGTCGGCGGTATCACCGGGGTTGTGCACCGGCACTACCACGCTGACCTTCACATCCATACGGCCAAGCGTGCGATGCCGGCGGGCGGCAGACGGTCAGACTTGCCGACTCCTGGTGTCTCAGTACCAGCCCTTGGCCTGGGAATGGCCCCAGGCACCACAAGGCGTGCCATAACGACCCTTGATATAACCGAGTCCCCACTCGATCTGGGTGGCCGCGTTGGTCTGCCAGTCACCTCCGGCGCTGGCCATCTTGTGGCCGGGCAGCGACTGCGGGATGCCGTAGGCGCCGCTGTAGCGGTTCATCGCCCGCTCGTTCCAGCCGCTCTCCTTCATCCAGAGCTTCTCCAGGCAGCCCCACTGGTCGGCCCAGCCGCGCGCCTCCAGCATCTGCTTGCCCAGCGCCTTGTTGCCGGTCGGGTTGGCGGTGCCGGGCGGGAGCTGCTGCGGGTCGAAGCCGCCGCCGCCGGGGGCCTCCTTGGGGATCACGATCTGGTCCAGCGGCTTGCGGTGGTCGCGCTGGGCCTTCAGCTTGTCGGCCTTGAGGGCCTGGGCCGCCTGGGCCTTGAGCACGTCGCTCTGGGGATCGGGCGCGAACGGGTCGCCGCTGAGCATCTTCGACAGATCGCCCAGGCTGAGCGGCTCCTCCGCCGGGGCGGAGGCGTTCTGGACGGCGGTGTAGACGGTGAAGCCGCCGCCGCCGACGAGGATCACGGCCGCCGTGCCGAGGATGACGGCGCGCTTGGGGGTCAGCCACCCCTGCTTCTTGGCCTTGGCCGGTTTTCCGGCCGTGCGGCGGGGGCGGGGAGCTGAGTGCTCCTTCACGTGCGGCGGTCCTGAACTCACGACCTATGAGCTTGCCGTGGACAGGGGGGTGGTCCGCAACCCGAACGGGAGAGTTGGTTGGTGTTCCCCTGGACGGCCGCCGGTTTTTTTGCCGCCTACTTGCTGGTTACATGGACTTTCCTGGGATTTGGCCCGGTAAATGTGATTTTCATCACATTTACCGGGCAGGGGCCTCCTACGTACCCCCGCACCGGAGGAAACGCCCTCCATTAGGCTTTCAACGCCATATTTGGTTACTGTCCACCTCATGTCACAGTTCCGTGACGGTGCAGGTGTCCTCCCATATTGGAAGAATAATTACCCGGTGGCCGGCATCCTCCTTGTTGAAGACGATCCCTCGGTCCGGACCGGGCTCGAACTGGCCCTGACCCGTCAGGGCCACTCCGTGACCTCCTACGCCAGCGGCGAGGAGGCGCTCGACCACATCCGGACGCGGCGCCCCGAGATCGTCGTCCTGGACGTCATGCTCCCCGGGATCGACGGGGTCGAGGTGTGCCGCCGCATCCGCAGGCTGGACCAGCTGCCGGTGATACTGCTCACCGCCCGGGGCGACGACCTGGACGTGGTCGTGGGGCTGGAGGCGGGGGCCGACGACTACGTGGTCAAGCCGGTCGAGCCGCGCGTGCTGGACGCCCGGATCCGCGCCGTCCTGCGCCGGGTGGAGTCGGTCGCCTCCGACCGCATCACCTTCGGTGACCTGGTCATCGACCGGGGAGCGCTCAAGGTGTCGCTGGCCGGCCGGGAGGTCCATCTGACCCCCACCGAGCTGCGGCTCCTGCTCGAACTGGTCCGCCACCCCGGCCAGGTGCTCAACCGCAGATACCTGCTGCGGGCCGTCTGGGACCACACCCACGTCGCCGACTCCCGGCTGGTGGACGCCTGCGTCCAGCGGGTCCGCGCCAAGATCGAGTCAGTGCCCGCCGAACCCCAGTTCATCCACACCGTCCGTGGGTTCGGTTACCGGTTCAGCCCGCCGTGAAGCGGGCCTACACCGGGCTGCGCGGCCGCCTGGTCATCGCCTTCACCCTGATCGCGGTGACGGCCTCCGCGCTGGTCGCGGGGATCGGCTACGAGCTCGTCAAGGGCCGGACGATCGACCTCGCCGAGCAGGTGGCCGTGCGCGACGTGCGCGACACCCTGGAAGGGATCAGGGTGCCCATCGGCGCGCTCTGGGCGGGAGACAGCCCGCCGACCGACGCGCAGATCAGCACGTTGCAGAAGAGCCTGCGCCTGCGCAACGGCGGGGTGGTGGTCCGCTACCAGAGCTACCTCTACCCCGACGGCGACTTCAGCATGAACGACGTCCCCGCCGACCTCGACGCCGGGGCCGCCCGGCGGCTGGTGACCAAGCGGCAGACGATCGACGGGAAGATGTGGCTGCTCATCGGCACCCCCGTGTGGCGGATAGAGCCCCTGCGCATCGCCAAGCCCACCGGGATGAGCGTCTTCGTGTTCGTCCCCCTGGCCGAGGAGGAGCAGCTCCTCGACGACCTGCGGCAGCCGCTGGCCGCCGCCGGGGCCATCATGCTGATCATCGCGCTCGCCGTCGCCCTGGTGTCGGCCCGGCGGGTGCTGCTGCCGGTCCGGCGGCTCGGCTCGGCGGCCCGCGCGCTCGGCGCCGGCCACCTGGACACCCGCCTGCCCGTACGCGGTCAGGACGAGCTGGCGGAGCTGACCGCGACGTTCAACGACACCGCGGCCGCCCTGGAGCGGAGCGTGACCGAGCTGCGCTCGCTGGAGGCGATGTCACGGCGGTTCGTCGCCGACGTCTCGCACGAGCTCAGGACCCCGCTGACCGCGATGACCGCGGTGACCGACATGCTCTCCGAGGAGGCCGAACGGCTGCCCCGCGAGCCGGCGGCGGCCGTACGGCTCGTGCTGCGGGAGATCGGGCGGCTGCGGACCCTGGTGGAGCAGCTCATCGAGACAAGCCGGTTCGACTCGGGCACGGCGACCCTGAACCTGGACACCACGAACATCGCCGACGTGATCTACGACTGCCTGGAGACGCGGGGCTGGTCGGAACGGGTGGAGGTGAACGTGCCGCAGGGACTGGCCTTCTCCCTCGATCCCCGGCGCTTCGACGTGATCATGGCGAACCTGGTGGGCAACGCCCTGCGCCATGGCGAGCCTCCCGTCGTGGTGACCGCCCGCAGCACCCCGAACGGCCTGGAGGTCAAGGTACGCGACCACGGCAGGGGCATCCCGCCCACGGACCTGCCCCACGTGTTCGACCGCTTCTACAAGGCGGGCGCCCGGGGCGACGGGAGCGGCCTCGGCCTGTCCATCGCGCGGGCCAACGCCCGCCTGCACGGCGGCACCATCTCGGTGCGCCCGCAGGATCCGGGCACGCTCTTCACGGTCTGGCTGCCTTCGACATGAGGCTCCACGCTCCGGTCTCCTTCCGCCCGCGCCCCTTCCGCCCGCGGTGGCCGGCGTGCCTGCTCGCCGCCGCCCTGACGCTGGGCGGCTGCGGGATAGCCCCCACCGAGGTGCGCGACCAGGGCCGCCCTCCGGTGATCAGTTACAGCCCCACGTGGGTGACGGTCTACCTGCTGCGCGACGGGCGGCTGGAGCCCGCCAGCATCCCTGTGGGCTCCGACTCCGCCAAGGACATCGTCAACACCCTGTTCCGGGCCGGGAAGCAGCCGCCGAAGAAGGGGCTGAGCAGCGCGCTCAACGAGTTCAGTCACTACGACACCGAGACCACCCGATACTCCGACACGCCCCAGCGCAACGACCCCGGGGGCAAGCTGGGCTACCGGCTGAACGTGATCATCACGGGAGAGGGCGAGATCTCCAGAGCCGGGCTCGCCCAGATCACCTGCACCATCAGGCAGAACAAGCAGGAGAGCATCTGGAGCGTCGAGGTCACCCGGCTGTTCCCGGGCACCCCGGCGTCGCTGGGCGAGCACACCTGCTTCGAGTATCGGGACCTGGCCGCCAAGGGGGTACGGCTCCCGCCGTGACGGGCCGGGGGCGGCTGCGCCCCGTGCCGACCGTGAGACGCGGCCCGCCGTACCCGTGACGGGCCGGAGGGGGCCGCTCCCGCGGCGCCGGCCGCGGGGGAAGCTGCTCCCGCCGGGACGGGCCGGGGCCCGCGGATCCTCCGCGGACGGCCGGCCGGATGGCCGGCCCGCCGTGGGAGGACCCGCGGGCGGCGGCCTACATCGTGATGTCCTCCAGCATCTCGGTCACGAGGGCGGCGATCGGCGAGCGCTCCGAGCGGGTCAGCGTGACGTGCGCGAACAGCGGATGGCCCTTGAGCTTCTCCACCACCGCGACCACGCCGTCGTGCCTGCCCACCCGGAGGTTGTCACGCTGGGCGA
>NZ_JBSFPS010000367.1:0-7817 GCF_053588315.1 Streptosporangium sp. NPDC003464
GTCATCGGCCAGTTCGGCCAGGTACCTCACAGACTCCTCGACCGGGAGGGCATCTCCTACTACCTGGCTGTATATGACGCCGTACTTCTCGATCTGGGCCCGTCGAGGGGCGCGAGCTGCTGCCGGCGCAGACAGGGCGGCACGCGTACCGGATCGTGCAGGAGGCGCTGACCAACGCGCGCAAGCACGCGCCGGGCACCCGAGTGAGAGCCGAGCTCGGCGGACGGCCTGGCCAAGGGTTACGGATCCGGATGAGCAACCCGGCTCCATACGCCGGATCGTCCAGCCCCGGCCCCGGCCCCGGCGGGCGGCTGGGCCTGGTCGGGCTGGCCGAGCGTGCCCGGATGGCCGGGGGCACCCTGAGCCATGCGGTCCAGGACGGGCACTTCGTCCTGGACGTACGACTGCCGTGGGAGGCTTGATCCGTGATCAGAGTGGTGATCGTGGACGACGACCCGATGGTACGCACGGGGCTGCGCCTCATCCTCGGCGGCGAGCCCGACCTGGACCTCGTCGGCGACGCAGCGGACGGCAGGCAGGCCATGACCGTGGTCCGCGACACGCGGCCTGACGTCGTCCTGATGGACATCCGGATGCCGGTCCAGGACGGGCTCACGACCACCGAGCTACTGCTCGATCGGCCGTCGCCGCCGCGTGTTTTGGTGCTGACCACGTTCGACGCCGACGACATGGTGCTGCGCGCGCTGCGGCTCGGCGCGCACGGCTTCCTGCTGAAGGACACGCCGCCGGCGAAGATGATCGAGGCTGTGCGCGCGGTGGCCAGGGGCGAGCCGGTCCTGTCACCGAGTGTCGCCCACCAGGTGATCGCGGCGGCCACCGGCCGGTACAAGCCGCAGGCCGTCAAGGAGCTGGACCAGCTCACCGAGCGCGAGCGTGAGGTGGCGATCGAGGTGGCCAAGGGCAGCTCGAACTCCGAGATCGCCACGGACCTGTCGGTGAGCGTGGCCACGGTGAAGGCCAACATCACCCGTATCTTTGCCAAACTCGGCACCGACAGCCGCGTGGACGTGGCGAACAAGGTACGCGACGCCGGCCTCCTGTAGTCCGAAACCGGTCGGTGGCTGAGCAGGCGGTAGTGAACCTCGGCGTACGGCAGTGCGTCGGGGTTGGTGATCAGGCCGACTCGGTCAGGTGATGGGTCCGGGGATGACGCGATGGCTGGTCTCTGAGAGCCGCCTTGACAACTGTGAGACGGATCGGCCCGGGATGACGACCGCACCCGCTCCGCCGACGCCCGGGCGCTGAAGGCGTATGCCGGCTCGGCGCCGATCACTCGCGCCTCGGACAAGAGCCCGGTGGTCCACCATCGCGAAGTAAAAAATCAGTGACTGGCCGCGGCCGGCGCCGCAGGCGCGCCCGGCAGCCGAGAACCAGCGGGTAGCAGCGGCTCGCAGGCCTTCACCGCCGCCCCGTACTTCTCGGACAGGACGTCGACGCGCTCTCCCTTGATGTTGAGGTTGACCAGCCCGTCCGAGGAGAACGCGACCTCGGGGAAGTCGGGCAACCCCTGCGAACGCATGCAGGCGGTGAACTCCTTGCCGTTGCCGGTGGGCTCCCCGGCCGAGACGGCCACGACCCCGCCCGCTCCTGCGGTGAGCACCGCGGCGGCGAGAACCATCCTTCTGATCGTCGAGCCGAGCATGATCTCTCCTTCTGTCGCTGTCGATGCGTCCAGACAAGCCGAGTGCCGGTTACAGGGCCGAAACGACGGCGGTAACCCCGCTGTAACCGGGGAACGGGGCATGCTGGAGATCATGAGGGTGCTGATCGTCGAAGACCACGAGGAACTGGCCCTGACGGTGGCCACGGGGCTACGCCGTGAGGGCATGGCCGTCGACGTCGTGCTGGATGGCCACGCCGCGCTGGAGCGCACCTCGGTCGGCCACTACGACGTGGTCGTCCTCGATCGGGACCTGCCCGGCCTGCACGGCGACGAGGTGTGCAGGGCACTGATCGGCGTCGGTCACCCGGCGCGAGTGCTGATGCTCACCGCCGCCGGGACGATCGACGACAAGGTGACCGGGCTGGGCATCGGCGCCGACGACTACCTTGCCAAGCCGTTCGCCTTCGCCGAGCTGGTCGCCCGGATCCGGGCGCTGGCCAGACGGGCCGGTCCGGCGCTCCCGCCGGTGCTCGTCCATGGCGATCTGCGGCTGGACCCGGCCACCCGGATCGCCACCCGTGACGGGCGCCGGCTGCCGCTGAGTCCCAAGGAGTTCGCCGTGCTGGAGTTGCTGATGGCCGCCGGAGGCGCGGTGGTCTCCGCAGAGCAGCTGCTGGAGCGGGGCTGGGACGAGTTCGCCGATCCGTTCACGCAGACCGTGAAGGTGACGATCAGTCGGCTGCGGCGCAAGCTCGGCGATCCTCCGCTGATCGAGACGGTTCCGCAGGCCGGGTACCGGATATGAGGCGGACGGTACGGCTGCGCCTGGCCTTGCTCTACAGCGGCCTGTTCCTGGTGGCCGGAGTGCTGCTGGTCGCCCTCATCACTGTCCTGGTCGAGTTCTCACCCTTCCCCGGTCCACCGGCCGCTCCCGCGCCACCCGGCGGCCCCGGCCTGCCCGCCCAGGTGCCCCGACTGGAGCAGACTGAGCACCTGCATCGGCTCCTGGTCAACTCCCTGGT
Source organism: Streptosporangium sp. NPDC003464 (assembly GCF_053588315.1). Classification (NCBI taxonomy): domain Bacteria; kingdom Bacillati; phylum Actinomycetota; class Actinomycetes; order Streptosporangiales; family Streptosporangiaceae; genus Streptosporangium; species Streptosporangium sp. NPDC003464. The sequence continues at coordinate 2,647 of NZ_JBSFPS010000367.1, forward strand.
CGCGCTGGTGGTCACGGCGTTCGCGGCGATGCTGCTGGGCTGGCTCATGGCCGGTCGCGTACTGCGGCCGCTGGGTGAGATGACCGCCACCGTCCGGCGCATCACGGCCGACCGGCTCGACCGGCGACTGGCCGCATCCGGACCGGACGACGAGCTCAAAGAGCTGGCCGACACCTTCGATGAGCTGCTGGACCGTGTGGAGGCGGCATTCACCGCGCAGCGTCGGTTCGTCGCCAATGCCTCCCACGAGCTGCGCACCCCGTTGACACTGCAGCGGGCCATGGCCGAGGTCGCACTCGCCGACCCGGAGGCTGACGCGGAGTCCCTGCGGAAGGCACTGGAGCGCATGCTGGCCGCGGGCAAGCATCAGGAGCGGCTCATCGAGGCCCTGCTCACGCTGGCCCGCAGCCAGCAGGGGCTGCACGATCGGCAATCCTTCGACCTGGCCGCGGTCGCCAGTCAGGTCATCGACCACCACAACGATTCGGAGCTTCACGTCGAGTCCGCCCTTCAGGCGGCACCCGCCTTCGGTGATCGTGCCCTGGCCGAGCGTCTGGTCGTCAACCTGCTGGACAACGCTCTGCGGTACAACGTGCCCGGTGGCTGGGTCAGGGTGGAGACCGCAGTACGGTCCGGACGTCCCACTCTCAGGGTCGCCAACAGCGGTACGGTGATCCCGGCCGATCGGCTGCACATGCTCCTGCAGCCTTTCCAGCGCCTGGAGACCGGGAGGAAGGCAAGTGGTGACGGCCTGGGCCTGGGCCTGTCGATCGTGGCCGCCATCGTCGAGGCGCATCAGGGCATGCTGGACGTCCGGCCCCTTCCGACGGGCGGCCTCGATGTGAGTGTCGCCCTCAACCATCCCGGTGCCTGAGTAGACCTGCTACAGATACCTGTTGACATCCTGAGCAGATCGGATGTCTGCGCATGCCGTACGCCCCGCCCGAGTCCGCGCCCACCCCTGCCCCGGGCGGGACCGCAAGGGATGCGCTGCGGGCGGCCCGCTGACGCCACTGGCCGAGTGGTTGCCGCTCAAGCCCGATCATCCGGCTCGGGTACGCGGCCGGGCCACTGCCGGCAGTCCCGTGGACTTGGTCCGGCAGCGGTGCCGGAGATAAGTGGCGTGCTCGGGACGGGGCCGGCCGTGGTCGATCGATCCGGGTCGATCACTCGACGACCGAGATCAGCGGTCCGTGGCCCGCCGGGCGCGTAGTGCCCTGAGCTTGTGGCGGTTGCCGCAACGTTCCATGGCGCACCAGCGGCGGGCAGCGGGCCTGGAGGTGTCGACGGACACCAGTGGACAGCCGTCGCTCGCGCACTCACGGATGCGTTCGGCGAGCGTCCCGGACAGCAGCTCGACCGTCTCCCGCGCCAGGGTCGACTGCGCCTGGGCGGCCGCGGTAAGCGCCGCTTGCCGGACCTGACGCGGGGACGGAGGAGTAGGGCGCAAGGCCCGATGCGGCCTTCAGCGCGCTTTACCCGGCCGGGGCCGCTCACCGGCCCCCGAGAGGCACCGGCCTACGCTGAGAAGGTGCGTCGACCGACGGCGTCCCCATCCTGGACGGGCTCGTGACCAGGTTCTCGGTGAGCGCGACCGACTACCGCAGCTGCTCGGTGATCACCATCACCGGGGACCTCGACGCGTTGTCGGCGGACCTGCTGCGGCAGGTGGTGGCCGACGCCATCGCGCGCGGCCACGTACGCCTGGTGGTCGACGTGGCCGGGCTGACCTTCTGCGACCTGGACGGCGTGCACGCCCTCGCCGAGGCCCACCGCAGCACCGCGGCGCTGGGCAGGCACCTGTCGCTGGTCTACGTCCACGGCACCCTCAAACGGATCTTGGACATCAGCCGGCAGACCGACGGCCTCCTGCTCGGCATGCTCACCGGCCTGTCCGGCCTGCCGACGACGGCTGAGGAGGGCCCGATCCCTGTGGAAGTCCGCATTCCCACGGGTAGACCGGACACCCCGGGAACTGGACGAGTATCTCCGATGTGGTTGGTGGTGGGCCGCCTGCCGATCTTGCGGGGCAGTGCAGGCGCGAGCGAGCCGCCTCCCGAAGCTGTCGGTGGCGGCCTGTTCAATGTGGCTCATGGGGATGGATACGCAAAGACGTGGGCTGTTCTGGGATGTGCAGGCGGGGCGGGTCCCACCGCCGCCTGCAGCGGTGACTTTGGGCTGGGAACTGGTCGGGGTGGACCCAGAGCAGGGGACTATCGAGGTGGCATTTCAGGCGGGTGATCAGTTCGCGAACCCTGTCGGTGTGATCCAGGGCGGGTTCTTGGCCGCGATGCTCGATGACACCTTGGGTCCGGCGCTGGTCGCGACGTTGCCGGAAGGCCAGTTCGCGCCGACCCTCGATCTTCATGTTCAGTTCCTCCGTCCCGCCCGTCCCGGACGGCTTCTGGGGCGCGGACGGATCGTGCAGCGCGGCAAGGAGGTGTGCTTTCTCGCCGGTGAGCTCATCGGCCCCGACGGCAGGACGGTGGCTGTGGCGACCGCGACCGCGCGAATCCAGACCGTTCGTCAGTGATCGTAGGCGATCAGGGGCCGCAGGACGGGGGCGCCGGTCGTGTGGTTGTGCCGGATGGCGGCAGCCATGGCGAGGATGCGCTGAGCGACCCGGACAGCGATGCCCTCGAAGGTCCGGCCGCCGTATCGATCTCCATCACGGAGGTCCGGCAGCTTTCGACCCGGCGGAAGGCCGCACTGGCGGGACACCTTCCCGACCCGTATGCACAACACACCCCGGCGTCCGGCGCTCGGCACCTGCCACCAGCGAGTTCACCGACAACCCCAGACGGGCTTGACCAGGCTGACCCGATGCGCACCGGATACGGTCCCCCGGGCCCTGCCCATCCGACCGTGCTGCGCGGCGACTCCGGCTCCGGCAAGACCGGCATCGCCCGAGCCCTGCAAACCGCCCGCTACCGTGACCTGGCCGTGGTCAGCCAGGACGCCGTCCGGCGAGACATCCTCCGCGAACGCGACATACCAGGCGGGGCGGGGCGGGGCGAACATCGAACTCATCGACACCATCGCCCGCCACCGCCTGAAACGCGGCCACCACGTCCTGATCGAAGGCATCCTGTACGCCGACAGCTCGCTGGAGGCGACCGTGCAGCAGATCCTGCGCGAGAGCGGGCCGGCCACCGCCGGCGATCAGGCCGTCAGCGGCCCATCCCGGTGAGCGCCCCGCCACCGCCCTGGAGCTCGGCTCCGGTCGCGGCGACGCCGTCGAGAGCGCCGGCGTCGGCCTGGTCGGAGAGCCAGGCCAGGTAGCCGCGCAGCCGGGAGTGGTATTTGGTCTTGCCGGAGTCTGCTTCCGGAATTGCGTCATTCCGGAAGCAGGGTGAGCAGGGTGCCGGGGTCAACTCCTCCGAGAAGACGTTCCGGCATTCCGGGACGCCCCCTCACCGGTGATCAGGACGGCACGCAGCCGTTCGTACGTCGGAGCCAATCGGCGCAGGCCGGCCGCGAGCGCCATGTCGTCGCCCGACACGAGCGGACCTTGCAGGCCACCGACGATGCGGGCCTGTTCCGCGGCGACGGCCGCGCCCGCGTCGAGGCCGAGGGACGTCAGGCTGACCGCCAGGTCGTTGTGGCGGCGGGCGCCTACCCGCACCGCGAACGCCTGCCACAACATCCTGATCTCGGGGTCCAGCCCTTCCTCCACCAACCGGGCTGTGCGCTCAGCGGCCTCGGCCTGCCCCAGCGTGCCGGGAGAGACCTCCACGTCCGTCCGTCCGGCCAGCCAGGCCGGCCCGGCGGGCAGGGAACGCCGCAACGCTTCTTCCGCGCTGACCTGCTCCCGCCGGGTGAACCCGTGCCGCATCCGGAACGGTCGCCGCAGGTAGGAGATCAGCTCCCCGTGCCACGCCTCGGCGAAGGCGTCGACCGGCAGCGTGGCGTACGGGTAGCCCTGCGGGTCGTGCACGAGCACGGTGTCGTCGCCCACCTCCAGCACGACCACATAGTGGTCGGCGCCAACCGCCCTGCCTGACCCTGGTTGGTACGACAGCAGGCCGAGCTCAAGCGGCCCGGCCAGCACCGGGCCGTCCTGACAGGCGCGGCGCAGCCGGTCGAGCGCCGCTGCGGCCGTTCCTCCGTCCAGGCGCTCGCACTCCCAGCCCAGCAGGCCGATCGCGGCATCCAGCCCGATCTCGGGGTCCCAGCCGAACGGGTCGAACAGCGGAAGCCGCCCGCCGATCAGTTGCATCCCGTACGGGGAGCCCGTCAGGACCTCGATCACGGCGGGAGACGGCGCCTCGACACCGAGGATCATCGCGAGGGAGTTGGCGTAGCAGTACGGCCCGGAGCCGACATAGGTGACAGACATGGCCCTACACCGTGCCGCCTGACACGGTGTAAGAGTCAAGCCCGTCTGCGTCCGCCTCGTGACGGGCCCTCCATCCGAGGCGCCGGCGACGGAGCACTGTCGGCGTGGGCCGGCGATCACGGCTCAACGCGGGTGAGGCCGAGGCGGGCCAGCCGGTCGAGGTCGGACAGGATGTCGATCGTGGCGATCTTGCCGCCGGCGATGGTGAAGCTCATGACGGAGATCAGCTGGTCGTCGATGGTGTTGACCAGACCGGCGAGGCCGTTGATGAGCGCCGGGTGGGTGGCGGCGCTGGTGGCCATGCGCTGGAAGGTGGCGGCCTGTCCGGCCACGGCCGCGGCGCCGCGGACCCGCCGGCGGGCGCGGCTGGCGAGCTTCTTGGCCGTCACCGGGGTGCGGTCCACGATGGGCGCGATCTGCTCGAACGGCAGGCCGAACATGTCGTGCAACACGAACGCCAGCCGTTCGGCCGGGGTGAGCGACTCCAGTACCACCAGCAGCGCCAGCCCCACCGAGTCGGCCAGCAGCACTTCCTGCTCCGGATCGGTGACGTCCTCACGGCTGATCACCGGATCCGGCAGGCGGTCCTCCAGCGACTCCTCACGCCGGGCCCTGCGGGCGCGGAGCATGTCCAGGCAGACCCGGCCGACCACGGTGGTCAGCCAGCCACCCAGGTTGTCGATGTCACCGGAGTCCGAGCGCGCCAGCCGCAGCCATGCCTCCTGGACCGCGTCCTCGGCCTCGGTCAGCGAGCCGAGCATGCGGTAGGCGACCGCCCTCAGACGGGGGCGGTGCCCCTCGAACTGGACGGCCAGGAAGTCATGGGGTGTCA
>NZ_JBSFPS010000368.1:0-7816 GCF_053588315.1 Streptosporangium sp. NPDC003464
CTCCTGGAACACATCCAGGTCCACGACGACGCCGCAGGCCAGGTCGACTGGTCGGTGATCTGTGTGGACTCCACCATCGTGCGTGCTCACCAGCACGTGGCCGGAGCCTGTGAAAGGGGGGATCGGCCATGGGACGCCCGGGCGGCAATCAGCCCAGATCCATCAGGGCCGACAGGCGCTCGGGCGCTCGCGCGGCGGACTGACCACCAAGATCCACCTGGCCGTCGACGGGCGCGGCCTGCCCCTGGCGTCCGTGGTGACCGGCGGCAACGTCAACGACTGCACCCAGTTCACCGCCGTGATGGAGGCCATCCGGGTGCCCCGCCCCGGCGTCGGCCGGCCGCGCACCCGGCCCGATCATGTGGTCGCCGACAAGGGCTCCAGCTCCCGCGCCATCCGCACCTACCTGCGCCGGCGCAAGATCGGCGCGACCATTCCCGAGCGCGCCGACCAGCCGGCCGGGCGAGCCCGCCGTAAGCATCGGCGCTGCGCCTTCGACCCGGTCCGCTACAAGCGGCGCAACGTCGTCGAACGCTGCTTCAACCGGCTCAAGCACTTCAAAGGCATCGCGACCCGCTACGACAAGCTCGCCGCGCATTACCGATCGGCCGTGACCATCGCCTGCCTGCTGTTATGGCTCAGATGATCCACAAAACAGAACCTAGCGCACACGCCGTGCTCACGCGTCAGCCACCCGTTTAATGCTTGACGATCACGCTTGGCGTACGTTTCCGTTCCGCCGTACTCCGACCCCGATTCCGTGCCGATATTCATCAGGCCTTCCTCAAGCTGGCCTTCACGCTCGCCTGCCGTCATGGCGTCGTTTCCGGTGCGCCGCCAATTCCGGTCGGGCATACTCCAAGGTGCACGGTCAAGATCCGCACATTCACGGCCCACTGGAAGACAGTCATGGCTAAAGGACGCCGGAGCAAGACGAGTATGACCGGCAAAAAGGGTGCGACGGTCGACGACGGCCGCGACAAGAGCGCCGATCAGCCGGCCGTGGGCCCCGGCGGTTGGAAGGCCGCGCGTGCATGGACGGCCGGAGTCGCCAGCGCCACGCTCATCGCGGCGATCGGCGTGGTGTTCACCGCCTGGTACACCACGAGCGGCCCCGACACGATCGACCGCATCCGCGGCGGGCCGCCGCTGACGGTCGGGCACGTGGCCGTCGACTACGACGAACGCCCCCTCGTACTCAGGGAGCCGGTGACCACCCCCGCCGACCGGGCGACCCTGCTGGGCAGGGGGGCCGACCCCGCCGACGTGGCCGCGATGCTGGCCCGCCACCACGTCGCCACGATCGGGGACATGACCACCACCGTCGTCCTGGTCGGCAACCGCAGCAGCCTGCGGATCATCGACATCAAGCCGCGGGTTCTCACCCGGGCACCGCCCGCGCAGGGCGCCTACCTGAACCCGGGGAGCGCCGCCGGGCAGCCCGGTACCGTCGAGCTCATCGCGGACCTCGATCGGCGGCCGGTCCGTTTCGGCACGAAAAAGGAATTGCGCACCCCGTACTTCAGGACGAAACAGATCGACCTGAAACGGGATGAACGGGTCACGCTCAGCCTCTCGATAGTCGGCAAGACGGCGTACTACGAGTTCGACCTCGTGGCCACGGTGCTGACGGCGGACAGGTCTGAAGAGATCGTGATCCACGGGCCGGGTGGCGTCCCGTTCCGGCTGACGGGCCCCGCGAGCTCCTACCGCACCGCCTACCGCACGGCCGGTGACGGCGGCGGTTGGGTGCCGATGCCCACCGACCAGACCTGCACGACCTCGGACAAGTGCTGATCACGCGCGCCGCCGTCGTCCTGCTGACCGCGGCGCTGCTGACGGGTACGGCCGCCGACACCCCCGACGGCAGACCGGCGCCCGTCCAGTGGCGCATGGCGTGGTCGGCGCCCGCCGAGGCGGACCTCGTCAACGGTACCCACGGCACCCCGCACTACGGCGTGTCGCAGCCGGCGCTGGCCATGGCCGCCGGCCAGGGCACCGTACGCGTGCACGATGCCCGCACCGGCGCGCTCGTCCGCACCCTGTCCGTCGCGCCGGCAACACCAGGGAACGGCTCGCGCGATCCCGTCGCCGGCGTGTGGGCGACGTCCGGCACGGTCGTTGTGTTCACCGACGATCAGAGCCGCGGCGACCAGCGGCTGCACGCCTACGACGCGCGCACGGGCGCGCTGCTGTGGCGGCGTGCCGTCACCATCGCCTCACCGCGGAACCAGGCCTCGGACGCTGGGACCTACGAGGGGCCGCCGATCATGGTGACTGAGCGCGGCGTCGTGCTCGTCGATCAGGCTGCGGAACCCCCTGCTCTGCGCACCCTGGATCCGCGTACGGGCACGCCCATGGCAAGGACGGCTCGTCCACGGGGCTGCGCCCTGACGGCCGACGCCACAGCCCGGTCGGTGGTGCTGCTCGACCATTGCGCGGGCAACCATCTCCGGCTCGCGTCCGTGGACCCGTCCACGCTGCGGCCGAACTGGACGCGTACGCTGCCCTCGCCACCCCGCACCCTGACGGACGACGGATCCCCGCCCTCGCTCCATCTCGTCGTCAGCGGCGACGGGTACGCAGGCGTCTCGGTGGGCGACGTCTCGGCGTTCTACGGGCCGGACGGTCGCCTCCTGTCCACCGGGCAGGAGGCGCTGCGCGCCGCCGGCTCCGCCCGGGACAGCCGTTGGAGCCGGCCGATGCGCCTCAACCAGGGGGCCACGACGGGCGGCGACGGCGCACTTTGGGGCGACGCCTCCAGGTGGCCGCTCCCGGCGTTCCTGGTCTCCGTCGACGCCGGCTCCGGCCGCCTGCGCGCGCTGCCGCTCGACGCGTCCTCCACCCACGTCTCCCTCGTGGGCACGACCCCCGGCATGGCTTTCGTACTGTTCGCCACCGGCCGCGTCGCCGCCTACACCCTGACCTACGGCGTCCCAGGCGGGCACGAGCTGTTCGACAGGGTCCCGCCGGACGCCTGGCCGGACGCATGCGGCCTGCTGACCGCCGCCGACCTGCGCCCCGTCGCGGACGGCTACGTGCCCACGCCCCGGACGCCGACCCTGTTCGGCGAGCGGCTGCCCAAGCCCGTCCAGTGTGACTGGATACCGCCCGTGGACGACGCCCCGGTCGTCTCCCTCTCCGTGGACTGGGTCTCCTCCTCCAGCGCCGTCGCTGCGCAGATCTTCGCCACCGAGACCGCCCGCATCAAGCAGACGGAGATCTACGACGCGATCACGGAGGACGCGTACCTCCTCGACTACATCCGGTCCACCGCCACCGGCACCGGCGGCGCGCCAGAAGTCCTCGTCAACGTGGGCCCGGTCATCGTCCGGCTCGCCTCCGCCTCGCGTTCGGCCCTGCGGCTCCTGGCCCCGCTCGTACGGGACGAACTACTGGCCCGCTACCGGCTTCCCCGCCCTGTACCCACCGCCCTGTCCAACCTGCGCTGGACCTTCCCCGCCGACGGCCAGTTGAGGGACGATCCGGTGGTGGCCGGCGGAGCCGTCTACGCCATCGCCGGCGGCAGGGTCCACGCGATGGACGCCTCCTCCGGCCGCCCGCTCTGGACCACCGTGATCGCCGAGTTCGTTGGCGGGCCCCTCAGAGTCACCGACGGCTTGGTGTTCGTCGAAGGACCGGGTTCCTTTCACGCCCTGGACGCTCGCACGGGCCGTCGGCGGTGGCGGCATCCGGTGGGGCCGAGCTCGACCTTCGTGGTGGCGAAACGGCGCGTCATCCTCGTCGACGGCGAGACGGCCGTCGGCCTGGACACGGTCTCCGGCCGCGAGCTGTGGCATTTCCACAGCGCGGACACGTTCTCCATATCCCGTCCCGTGATCGACGGCGCAACCGTCTACATCGACGACGCCGGCGGCACCGTGCACGCGCTGGACGTCGCCACCGGCCGCCGCCGGTGGAGCGTGCGGACCGGGGCCGCAAAGGACGGCAGCCACCGCGCCACGACCGCGGCGGCCGGCAGGGTCGTCTACGTCATCGGCGCCGACCGTCGCCTGCGCGCACTGGACGCCGCCACCGGTGCCCGGCGGTGGAACACCCTGCTCGGCTCGCCCGTCGCCTTCCCCCCAGTGCCCGCCGGCGACGCCGTCTACGCCTGGGGCGCGGCCGGCGTCCTGTACGCGCTCGACGCCCGCACCGGCAGGCTACGGTGGGCCTTCGCGCCCGGCGCCGTCTCCTTCCCCGCCGAGCTAGCCGTCGATCGGGGCCGCGTCTACCTGGCCGACGGTGACGGCGTCCTCCACTGCCTGGATGCCGTCACCGGCATGGAACAGTGGAGGCAGTCCGTGGGCGCCGACCACGTCTCAGGCCCCATCGTGCACGCCGGCACCGTGTACGCCGGAGCCGGCGGCGCCGTGCACGCTCTGGACGGCATCACCGGCGCGCGCAAATGGCGCATACGTACTGGCAGCCAGGCGCCCAGTGTTATCGCCGCCGGCGGCCTCCTCTATGTGAGCGCTGGCGGCGACATCCACGCCCTGCGCCCCACCCCCTGACGCCTGACCGGCACTGTCGTCCCGCTTCTACGTCCGCTGCCGAGTCGATCATGCGGCATGTGGCAACCCATGGGGTTGACGGGCTTGGCGTCTACCCGTCACTGATGCGTCTGGTCAGCAGTTGTTCCAGCCACTGGCCCGGCAGCACCCGGTGCAGGCGCAGGGTGGAGGCGATGACGTCACGCGCCTGCTCGGCGTCTTGGGTCCGGGTCTGGGCGCGGATGGTCTGCCAGGCAGTGATGAGCCGCTCGGCCACCTGGCTCACCTGCTCAGGTGTCACCAGGTACAGGCCCGCATCGGCGACCTTGGGAACGGCGTGATGGATGTGCGGCTGGGGAGTGACGTACAGGCGTCCTCCTCCCGAGCGTGGCCCCAACCGTCAAGTAGGGGTATTGGTAAGGAACGTGTCACCAGCCGCCAATTAGGGAGATGGCACAGGTCAGCGACTTGCATCGAGGAGCTGCGATGGGTCCGGTGAATCGAGGCCCTCTGAAGGGATACCTTTCTGACCTGCAGAGACGTTGCGGTTTGCGGCTGGGTTGGGTCGGGCCGGGGCGCGGTGCTGGTCTTGCGATCAGTCCGTTTCCCTGACCCGCCCGCCGAACCCGGCGTGCATGTCTTCATGCACCGGGCTCTCCACGTGTCTTGTCCGATGGTCAACCGCCAACGGCGGCGATTGCCGGTTGCGATGACCACGGCGTCGGAATCTTGGTGCCGCGATAGCGGTAACGGGTCACTTTGACGCTGGACGCGCCGGTGAACTCGACGCCGTTGCAGGTCAGTTCCCAGGTGCCGGGCAGACAGAACCGGCGGCGCAGCTGCTGCCAGCTGATCCGGGAGTGTTTGCGGAAGATCCAGACGACGATGCGATGCCACGCATGGTTATCGATCGCGCCGAAGATCACCTTGGACACTCCGTGCCGGAAGTAGTTCGCCCATCCAGGCCTGGAACTCCTACAGCTACGGCGAGCCGCAAAGTAGAAGTTGATTTCGCGTTCTACCTGGAGTTTTCCTGACCGTGAATGATGCGGTGGATGGTGGAGCGTCCGACGCTGTACTCGGCGGCCAGGTCTGCGAGAGAGACCTCGCCCTCGGCATAGCGTCGGCGGATGGAGCGGCGCGCAGGCTCAGGCAGTTTGGGCTGTTTGCCTTTGAGCTTGCCCTTCTTCTTGGCCAGGGTCATGCCTTCGCGGGTGCGCTGGTGCCCGATGTTCGCCTCGAACTCCGCGACCATGGCCAGAGTCTGCAGAAACAGCCGGCCGAACGGGTCGTTCCAGTCGTAGACCGAGCCGCCCAGGTGGGTCTGTTCGGGCTGGGTGGTGTTCCGGTGAGGGATCCCCTTACGGAACAGTCCAGCAGCAGTGATTGCTTCGACGGCGAAGACGCCTGTTCACTATGAGTGCTGCGCTGACGTGGTCCAAGGCGTGAGGTCGAGTTCGGGGTATCGAAGTGCCATCCCGGCGAGCGTCTCGGGGGTCCAGTAGGGATGCTCGGGCGGCGGAAACCCGAAGGCTTGGAGTTGTCGTGGGGTGGCGCGATGGACGAAGTCCATCCAGGCTCGTTCGAAGCCCTGGGCGGCCCACCCAGCGCGCTGTCCCCAGTGAAGGCCAGCGGACCGGAATCCCAGGTGCATGCTGTAGCGGACGCCGCGTGGTGCGGTCAGCTGGGTGCCTCGGTGGAAGGTTCCGGTCTCGAAGGCGATGACCGTGCCGGCCGGTCCGGCACCGGACACCTCGGCAGCGTAGAGATCCGGGCTGCCGCTGTCGTCGACGAACCGATTAGTGCCTTTGCGTCCTGGTCGCAGGTACCAGTTCGGTACGGCCGGCAGGTCGGCGGTGTGCTTGCGCGAGACCAGATGCGGGGGCCCGAGTTCCTCGGGCACGTCATTCAGGAAGACGAACATCTCCAGTTGGCGGTGTCCGGGCGTCGTGCTCGGCACCAGGAGCGTGTGGTTGAGGTAGTCGCGATGCAGATCCTGGTCGTAGTCGCAGGCTCCGGTGTATTTCGCCCAGGCTTCGGCTGATGAGAGGCAGATGTCGCTGTCCTCGAGGAGTGACTCGGCCAGGTCCAGAATCCGGTGGTTGACGGCCAGCAGGCTGATCGCTGTGCTCGCGAAGGGGAAGGTGTCGATCCCGGCGAACTCATCTCCGATGAAGCGTTTTGCGCGCGGGTCCGTGTCATCGTGGAAGCCCGCAGCGGACGGGAACATCTGATTCACCTCGTTCACCACTGCGCTCAGCTCATCAGTCGGGATGAAACCCGGTAGAACGACGAACCCGTCCACCCGCCACATCCGCGCCGCATCCTGGAGATCCATGAGGCAAGGATCATCGAGGTGCGAACGCGTGGGCAAATCCTTTTCAGGCCTGGCATCCGTTACACGGCAGCTGAAGATCGAGACGATTGTCCATGTCTAGGGGTGCCGGTAAAAAACGCGCCATGAGCCCCAAACAGCGTTGATCTTGCTGTGGCTTGCCTGGTCAATGCTGGCCGGTCATGAAGGGGCGCCGCCGGAATGCGGCGGAAACGGGCCGCGTCCGCCGGAGACCGCACGTCAGACGGTGGGAGCGGCAGCCGAGGTTTCGGCTGTGGACGGCGGCGCCCGGCGTTGGACCGGATTGGCTCCCGTAGTGGCCCCATCGCGGTGACCTGCTCAGACGCTGTCTCAGGAACCGGACAGAAATCGCCGCACTGTCCGGTATATAGCCAAGGGCCACCGCCGGCCCGCCGCTCCGGTCAGGCATCTCCGGCTGGGGCACCGTCTGCTTCCTCGCGGATCAGGCGGCCAAGCCCCTCCGGCGTCACCTCCAACCGCCACCCATCCGGCCACACATGAGCGGCGGCAGGATCGACCACCACAGCCCCACCCAGCCGAGGGGTCTTGGTGAAGGTCGCCCCGACGAACCGGGCGTGCTCGGTGAAGGTCGCCCCGTCGAACCTGACGTCCCCATGGAAGGTCGCCTTGTCGAAGACGGCGTCGGCGACGTGGCCGCCGGCCAGGTCGAAGTCGATGAGGGTGGCGCCGGCCAGGTCCAGTCGCATCCCTTCCCAGAAGGGCGGTGCGGCCGGGAGGGTGGAGCGCTGGTCTGCGGGGCGGTCGTCGCGCAGGCGAGCACTGAGGATGCGCTGGGCGGTCAGCCGCACCCGCAGCTCGCCCTCCCGGTCGCCGGCCTCCTGCTGCGGTGCGGGGTCGGTGGGCAGGGTGATGCCGGCGCGGGCGGCCTGGTAGCGGCGCCGGGCCTTCCTGATGTACACCGAGGACTACGCTCGCTTCTGCGAGCAGACCGCGGGCCGATTCATCC
>NZ_JBSFPS010000369.1:0-7811 GCF_053588315.1 Streptosporangium sp. NPDC003464
GGCCGGAATACGGCAGAAACGCGCCGCGCCGCCCCCGACCAAACAGAAGTGGGCTCTGTCAGGTCAACCGAACGACATCTCCGCAGGTCGGCGCGCCGGTAGCCATGCCGATCGCAATCCGGCCCCAGGCTGGACAAGGCCATCCACAGCCGAAACCCCAGCTCTCGGCCTGTCCGACCTGCGGATTCGACTGACGCGGTCCGTTTCTGCCGTACTCCGGTGGCACCCCGGCTACGCCCGGCTGCAGGCCGCACTGCAGGCGTTGCCCGCCGACAACGTGACAACCCGTTCGTCGCCGCCTTCGCCGAGCTGGCCACGCTCCAGGCCACCCAGCGGGGGTTCGTCATCCTTCCCGAATGGGCGGAGATCCTCGACCGGCACTTCCCGCCGGCGCAGCCGTAGGTTGAGGGTCAGGCCCCGCCAGAGGCTTGTTCCGGCTCGGGGAACAGTTCCAGTTGCTCGCCGGCGGGGTCGGTGTGGGTGAGTTTCAGGCAGCGGCGGCAGGTGACCGGGCCCCGGTCCGGGCGGTTGTAGCGCTGGGTGGTGACCGGGGAGGCGTGGCCGAGGAGTTCCTGGACGTCGGCGAGCGGCACCCCGGCGTCCAGCGCCGCGGTGGCGGCGGTGGCCCGCGCGGTGTGCGGGGTCAGGCGGGTGTGGTCGACGCCGGCGGCGGTCGCGGCCCGGCGCAGCGCGGTGGTCATCCGCCAGCGGTCGAACGGCCGGCCGTCGGCCCGGACGAACAACGGCTCACCGGGGGAGCGGTCATCCAGCAGCGGCTGCAGCGACGATCTCCCACAATGCTGATTATGTGAGATCGATAATCGGGCGGGGCCGACGTCGGCCCCGCCCGTGCCGACACCGGCCGACAGCACGCCTGGCCGGCGGTCAATCGATGTCCAAGGCGGCAGGCGGGTCCACGGCGGCAGCGAGATTCCGGGATGATGGTGCTCGTGACAGCACGGACTGTGGGGATCGTGGGCTTGGGCCGAATGGGGCTGACTCTGGCCGCTGGCTTCAGCAGAGCAGTCGAACCGGCACGATTGTTCGTCGCAGGTCGGTCGATATCCAGCATCGAGCGCGTACGCGCTGCTGTACCTACCGCCACGGTGCTGCCGCCAGCCGACTTGGTTGACCGGGCTACCCTGGTTGTTCTGTGTGTGCGCAACGTGGACCTTCCTGACGTGCTCGCCGTTGTGCGTCCTCGACTTTCGGCGGAGCACATCGTGGTCACGATTAACAACGCACTGCCCCTGCCGAGGCTGGCGGACTCGGTTCCCTGCCCCGTTGCCAAGCTGATTCCCAGCGTCGGTAACGAGATCGGTGCGGGCGCGACGCTGCTCATGCCCGGCCCTGGCCTGAGCGAGGACGCCGTTGCCGAGTTGACGGAGTTGCTACAGGGGTTTTCCCGGCCGTTCGTGATCGGCGAGCGACAGGGCCGGGCAGCCACCGACCTGGCATCGTGCGGTCCGGCACTTCTGGCCAGTGTGGCCCAATCGATGATCGCAGCGCAGATCGAGCGCGGCGCGCCGCTACCCCCGGGTCTGGCCGAACAACTCCTCGCGCAGAGCATCGACGCCGTCAGCCGGCTACTGGATCACGGGACGCCCTTGGCCGAGATCGTGGACCGCGTCGCGGTTCCCGGCGGCAACACCGCCGCTGCCGTCGAGGCGAGCCGCGACGGTCTCGCCGCGGCGTGGCGGGCAGCGTTCTGGGCGACTGCCGACAACGAGCGATCCAAGCCCCTGCCCGCACTGTGATTCATCGTGCGGACAACGACCTTGGCCAGGGTGCCGGTCATGCCGCACAGCGTGCGTTCAGGGGGCTGTGGACGGTGTTGGTAAGAGACCAAGCGCCTGGCCGTACGAGCCGAAGAACGTCTGCTGTGGGCACTGCGCCGCGAGCAGGAAGCCGCGGAGAGCACAGAGGCCCTGCGCGAGCTGCGCGCCGACATGCGCGGGCGAGGTCATGTCCCGCCCCGGCTTCCCGGCGTCGCCATGAGCTCGGCCTTCGAGGAGGCTGAGTACAGAAATTAACGGTAGGAAATTGATCTTCGTACCGGTTCGGTGACGGCACCCATTTGGGCTGGTTGCGGGGCTTACGTTCCTGGGCCATGCCTTTCGAATTTCTCTCTGATGAGCAGATCGCCCGCTATGGTCGCTTCCCTGAGGAGCCCTCGTCTGCGGAGCTGGAGCAGTTCTTCCGGCTGGACCGCAGTGCGCTGGACGCGCTGATGTCCAAGCGGCGTCCGGCGACCACGCTCGGCTGGGCCGTGCAGTGGGGCACAGTGCGGATGCTCGGGGTGTTCCTGACCGACGATCCGCTGGCCGTGCCGCCGGGCGCGGTCGCGTTCGTGGCCGAGCAGCTCGGCCTGGATCCGGCGCACTTGGCCGGCTACGGGCAGCGGCAGCAGACGGTGTACGAGCACGCGTGGGAGATCCGGGAACTGCTGGGCTATCGCGACTTCGGCTCGCGCGAAACAGAGGTGCGCCAGTACATGGCGGCACGGGTGTGAGCCTCGGCGGAGGGGCCTCGGGCGCTGTTCGACCGGGCTCGGGTGCACATGCTCAAGGAGCGCGTTCTGCTGCCGGGCGTGACCGTGTTGGTGCGGTTGGTCGGCGAGGTGCGGCGGGCGGAGAACGAGCGGCTGCACGCGCTGCTGTCAGGCCGGTTGTCGGCCGAGATGCGCGCCGCGCTGGTGGGATTGCCGGCCGTGCCGGACGGCAAGCGCCGCTCGGAGCTGGAACGGTTGCGGACGGCACCGACGATGGCCGCGGCGATGGAGGTGCTGATGGCGGTGCCGGAGGCGACCGAGGAGCGGCTGGTGTCGCTGGTGGAGGTGTGGAAGGCGATCGAGGAGGTGGTGCCGCGCGAGAAGCTGGCCTCGGCGGTGGAGACGGTGGCGGAGTTCGTGCCGGTCAGCGATGACGCCGCTGCCGCGCAGTGGCGTGCGGAGCTGGTCAAGCGCTACCGCGCCGTGCAGGGCTTCATCGATCCGCTGCTTTCCACGATCCGGTTCCGCGTGGTCGAGGCGGGTACACCGGTGCTGGCCATGGTGCGCGCCGCCGCGGTGATGGCCAAGAGCCGCCGGCGCGATGTGTTCGCCGAGGGTTCGGAGCGGTGGAGCGATCCGCGGGCCCGGTTGCTGGACGGCCAGGCGTGGGAGCAGGCGCGCCCGCGTGTGCTGACTTCGCTGGAACTCGAACTGGAGCCGGCCGGGCATTTGGCCGAGCTCGCCAGCGCGCTGGAGGGCGCCTGCACCCGCGTGCTGGACGGGCTCGGCGGTAACACCGTGGTGCAGTTCGTCGGCGGTCGGTTGCGGTTGGAGAAGCTTGGCCCGCTGGCCGAACCGCCGCTGATGAAGGAATTGCGCAGCCTGGTCGACGGCATGCTGCCCCGGCTGGACTTCCCCGAGTTGCTGCTGGAGGTCTTCGACCGCACCGGTTTGCCCGCGGACTTCACCCACGTCTCCGGCATCGATGCCGCGATGGACGACTTTCCGATGAGCCTGGCTGCCCTCGTCGTGGCCGAGGCGTGCAACGTCGGCCTGGTGCCGATCGAGAATCCGAACGTGCCCGCTCTGACGCGGGCCCGGTTGCAGCAGGTCGACCAGGGCTATCTGCGTGCGGAGACGATCGCGGCGGCCAACGCCCGGCTGATCGGCGCCCAGGCCGGGATCGGCATCGTCCGGCATTGGGGCAATGGCCACATCGCCTCGGCCGACGGGCTGCGCTTCGTGGTGCCAGTGGCCAGCCTGCACGCCGGCCATAATCCGGTCTATTTTGCGAGGCGGCGCGACCTGGCTCAATGTGGTCAACGACCAGGTGATGGGCATCGGTGGGCTGGTGGTCCCGGGCACGCTGCGCGACTCGCTGTTCATCCTGGGCGCCATCCACAATCTTGACGGCGGCCCTCGCCCCGAAACGATCATCACCGATACCGCCAGCTACTCCGGCCTGGTGTTCGGGCTGTTCGCGATCTGCGGCTACCAGTTCTCCCCGCGCATAGCCGACCTGGCCGACATGCGGCTGTGGGGGACCAACACGCGCGCCACCTACGGGCCGCTGGAGCACAGTCCCGCCACACCGTCCGGCTGGACCGGATCCGAGCTCATTGGGGCGACATGCTGCGGGTGGCCGGCTCGCTGACCGTGGGCACCGTACGCGCCTACGATCTGATCCGGATGCTGTCGGCCGACGGCCGTCCCACCGGCCTGGGGGAGGCGTTCGTCCACTACGGCCGCATCTTCAAGCCGCTGCATTTGCTGCAGTTCCTGCATGACGAGGGCTACCGCAGGATGATCGGCACTCAGCTGAATGTGCAGGAGGCTCGGCACCGGCTGGCCCGCAAGACAGCCTTTGGTAACCGGGGTCAGCTGCGCCAGCGCTACCGCGAGGGCATGGAAGACCGGCTCGGCAGCCTCGGCCTGGCCTTGAACGCGGTCATCTGGTGGAACAGCCTGTACCTGAATGCCGTCGTCGAGCAGTTGCGCGAGCAGGGCTTTCCGGTCACCGACGAGATATGCGCCCGCCTGTCGCCGATCCAGTACGAACACATCAACTTCCTGGGCCGCTATGCCTTCACCCGCGCCGACGCGACCACCGGGTTGCGTCCCTTTCACGACGTGCCCGCTCTTACTGGTTAAGCCCGCCGTCAGAGATCGGTGTTAGCAGCAGCGCAGCGCGAGTTGCCCGGGTGCGGGACCTGCGGCGAGCCCTCTTCCAGCCACGCAGGGCTTGTTGGGAGGTTGATGGATGTCGCATGGGCGAGGCGACTGTCAGTTGCCACCTCGCCCGTTTCGGCCCGCGGTTAAAGGCCGATGACCTCGGCCAGGAGGTCCACCTGTGCGGGATCAGGGTGGTTACCCATGAAGATCAGTTCGTCGCAGCCGATCTGGTCGAAGGCGGCGATCGCGGCGGTGATCTGTTCTGGCTCGGTGTAGGCGATGGAGATGCCGTACTGCGCGTACTCGTCGCCGGCGAAGGCGTAGTAAGAGCCGATGGCATCGGAAATCGCGGCCTCGGCGTCGGGACCGAGCGCGTACATCACTGATGCCACCAGGCGGGGCGAGCCGGCTCTGCCAGCCGCCTTCCAAGCCTGCCGGATCTGGGGGGCGAAGTCCTGCACGTCCTGTACGGTCGCGTCGCCGGCGATCCATCCCGTTCCATGAGAGGCGATGCGGTGCAGGGTCGCCTTCGAATTACCGCCGAACAGCAGGGCGGGCCCGCCGGGTGTGGCCGGCCGCGGGCCCACGAGGTCATCGGATGCCATGACGGTGGCGAGCCGATCCAGGAGCCGGTCGAACTGCTTACCCCTGGTGCCGTAGTCGACCCTGCTGAGCAGGAAATCGTCCTCCCGGGCTCCCGGGGCGAGCCCCAACTGCAGGCGGCCGGGTCCGGCAAGCTGGTCCAGGGTGGTGACGGCCTTGGCGAACAGGGCATGGTTGGCGCGCAAGGGCGCGAGAAGCACACTGGTCAAGAGCCGGATGCGCGAGGTGGCGCCGGCCGCGGCGGCCAAAGTGATCAAAGGCTCCGGCGTCGACCAGGCCAGACGGTCACTGACGCTGAGGGTGGAGAAGCCGCGTGCTTCGGCGCGGCGTGCCCACTCCACCAGGGCTGTGCCTTCGGTCCACCCAGCATGACCTGGCAACCCGATACCGATGTCCATCGCTGATGAGATTCCTTCCAGAAAAAGATGTCGAGAGGGCGCGATTGGTGTGATCGGATCGTCTGTCAGCCTGGCCGGTCAGACTTGATCAGAACGCCGTGCGAGTCGGTCGGTTCGGTCCGCAGGAGCCCTTGCAGATCGGCGACGGGCTGGACTCCAGAGACCGGCGGGCGGCCGTCGATCACGAGACTGGGCACACTGGTGACACCGTGCTCTGCCGCGCGGCGCCGGTCGGCGCGTACCTCGTCGGCGTAGTCGTCGCCGTCCAGCACAGTGCGCACCTCACCGGTGTCCAGCCCGGCCTCGCCGCCCAGACGCCGCAGGATCTGCGGGTCAGCCACGTTGCCCCCCTCGGTGTGGTATTCGTGCAGCAGCAGCTCCATCATCTGGTCGGCCCGGCCGCGGTCGGTGGCCAGCTTGACCAGCCGGTGCGCGTCGAAGGTGTTCACCGGGCGGGCCAGATGCAGGTTCAGCTCCAGACCTTCGGCCGCGCCCAGCGACCGGATCCGGGCGATGCGGGCGGGCGCCTGCTCGCCCCACCAGCCGGCCATGGCCTCCGCGGCGGTCGGCCCGGGCGTCCGGCCTTCGTCCGGCGCGAGCTCGTAGGCGCGCCAGACGATCTCGATGCTGTCGCGGCCGGGTTGCTGGGCCAAGGCGGCCGTCAGGCGTCTCTTGCCGATGTAGCACCAGGGGCACAGCACATCGGCGTAGATCTCAAGCTTCATGAATGTTCCGCACAGTGATCGTGGTTGATGGAGCGAGTTCGGTTCACCCGGCGGCGTGCTGCCGACAGGCACAGCCGCCCGCCAACAGGGATCGGCCGATCAGGCATCGAGGCGCTGTAGCCCGGGGCCGACCTCGCGGACGACGGTGTAGGTGGGCACGCCGGTCATGCGGGGTTCGGCCTTACCGGACAGGCCCTCCAGTGCCTTGCCGATGGCGGCCATCCGGCCATCGGTGTCGGAGGTCTCCACAAAGTGGCGGTAGTCCTCCTCGCTCGCCCAGTGCACGATGTTGTACACCCGGGTCCCGTCGGTGCTCACATGGAAACGAGCCGAGCGATAGCCGGGATAGAAGCGCACCCACCGCTCCTGGATCTCCGCGAACGCCTCCACCAGCTCACGCTGTGTGTCAACGCCATCAACGGTGTAGTCGATGATCGAATAGAAACCGGCATCGGTGCTCATGAACACATTCCTCAAGGTCGGATGCAGGGACGAACGCCCCGGTCGCCATCGTGCAATCTCAACCACACTTGAGGTCAAACGCCCGGCGAAGGCGCAACCGATCCTGCTTTACTTCCGGAATGCCGCAATTCCGGAAGTAGAATCCGGAAGTGACTTCCGGAAACACAACCCCAGAGATCCCGCAGACCTCCAGACCAGCTTCCGGAAACACAACCCGGTCGCGAGCCGCAGAGCTCCCCAACCCGTACGCGGCAATCCTCGCCGAATACGCCACCGCGCTCGAGCGCTCACCACTGGCCGACTCCAGCAGGACCAAGTACCGCTCCCGGCTGCGCGGGTGCCTCGCTGAGTCTTCGCGCTACGCGCGGTTCGCGCTCGGACTGTGTTCTTCGGGGCTTTGCCCCGAACCCCAGGTGAGAGGCCTACCGGCCCCTCACACTCCCCGGCCGCAGACCAGTTCGCCTGACACCCCGTCGACCCTATGACTGGATAGAACACATGGTTCGTCGCCATGAACTGACCGATGACGCCTGGGAGCGCATCGCCCCCCTGCTGCCGGCCGACCCTGAGCGCGGTGGCCGCTGGCGCGATCATCGCCAGGTGCCAGGCGGCATCGTCTGGAAGATCCGCACCGGCGCCGACTGGCGCGACATCCCGGAACGGTACGGCCCCTGGCAGACCGTCTGCCAGCGGTTCCGCCGCTGGTCGGCCGACGGCACCTTCGCCCGGCTCCTGGAACACATCCAGGTCCACGACGACGCCGCAGGCCAGGTCGACTGGTCGGCCATCTGTGTGGACTCCACCATCGTGCGCGCCCACCAGCACGCCGCAGGAGCCCGTAAAGGGGGAGCCGTGACGGGACGCCCGGGCAGCAATCAGCCCAGATCCATCAGGGCCGACAGGCGCTCGGGCGCTCGCGCGGCGGACTGACCACCAAGATCCACCTGGCCGTCGACGGAC
>NZ_JBSFPS010000370.1:0-7731 GCF_053588315.1 Streptosporangium sp. NPDC003464
GGGGAGGGGCTGATCGGCCACACCCGATCCGCATCCGGCGACATCGGCGTGTACGAGACGGGTGAAGCGATCCGCGGGCTGGCGCTCCTCGAGGCAGCAGCTCGACCCGGGCAGGGACGGCCTGCGGGCCGCCGTCGCCGACGCCGGATGGCTGCTGTCCCGGCTCGGTGACCGCTTCCCCGGCGCGGGCCTGCGCTGCGGGGTCAGCGGCGCGCACCGCGGCCCGCTCGGCCTGCGCGCCTCGGCCCTCGAAGCCCGTACGGCGCTGCTCCGCAACCCGGCCGCCGCCTCGCCGGTCACCGCGCACGACGTGGCGGGGCTCGACCGCATGCTCGTGGAGTGGTATTCCTCCGACGCCGCCCGCCAGGCCGTGCAGGAGCTCCTCGCCCCGCTGCTGGCCCTCGGGCCCAAGCGGGCCGAGCCGCTGGTGCGGACCCTCCAGTCCTACCTCGACCACCAGGGCTCGCCCGCCCGGGTCGCCGAGGAGCTCCACCTGCACCGCAACGCCGTGAGCCAGCGGATCCGGCGCATCGAGGACCTCCTCCACACCGATCTCGGCGATCCCCAGCAGCGTCTGGCCCTGCAGCTCGCCTGCCGGGCGGCCCGGATCTGAGCGTGGCCGGCGGCGGACCGTCAGCCGGCGACGGTGAGGACGATCTTTCCGGCCGTCCGGCCGCTCTCGCCGATCTCGTGGGCCTTGGCCGCCTGTTCGAGCGGCAGGACCGTGTCGATCTCGGCGCGCAGCTGCCCCGCCTCGACGAGCGCCGCGATCGCCTTCATCCCCGCGTGGTCGGGTTCGACGATCGTGAACCCGGCCCGCAGGCCGAGCTTGTCCGCCTCGGACGCCAGATACGCCTCAGCCGGTGAGGCGAGCGACACGACGATGCCGCCGCCGCGCAGGGTCCGCAGCGAGCGAGGTCCGTAGTCGCCTCCGATGGTGTCGATCACGATGTCGATGTCGCCGACCGCCGAGGCGAAATCGACCTGCGTGTAGTCGATGACCTCGTCGGCCCCGAGGGCGCGGACGAAGGCGTGCTTGGCCGAGCGGGCGGTGCCGACGACGTACGCGCCGCGTGCCTTGGCGATCTGGACGGCCAGGTGGCCGACGCCGCCCGCCGCGGCGTGGACCAGCACGCGCTGGCCGGGCCGTACGTCGGCGGTGTCCACCAGCGACTGCCAGGCGGTGAGCGCGGCCAGCGGCAGCGCGGCGGCCTCCACGTGGGAGAGGCCGGCCGGCTTGCGGGCCAGGTGCCGCGCCGGGGAGGTCACGTACTCCGCGTAGGTGCCCGCCGCCTGCGGCAGGCGCGGCATGCCGAACACCTCGTCGCCGGGCTTGAACACGCTCACGCCGAGTCCGACGGCCTCGACCACGCCGGACACGTCCCATCCCAGCCTGACCGGCGAGCCGCCCAGCAGCCCCCCGGTGGCCCGGTGCCACCGGTCGGTCGGGTTCACCCCGGCCGCGTGGACCCGGATGAGCACCTCCGAGATCCCGGGCTCCGGGCGGTCCACCTCCACCACCTTCAACACCTCGGGTCCGCCGAGCGAGTCCTGGCCGATGGCGCGCATAGTCGTTGTTCCTTTGCTCTTGGGTGATCGCCTGGTGCGGCGTACGGCCAACGTTGCCGCAGCCGGCCGGCCCCTACGAGTGGCCAGATAGCCAATGTGTGAAAGAATCTGGCCATGCATCGCGTTGTCGTACTGGCCCTTGAGGGTGTCTATCCGTTCGAGCTGAGCATCCCGGTCCGGATCTTCGGCACCGCGGTCGGGAAGGACGGTGAGCCGCTCTACGAGGTGATCACCTGCAGTCTCGACGGCGGCCCGGTGAGAACCGACGCCGACTTCACCGTCGCCGTGGAGCACGGGGTCGAGGCTTTCGATACGGCGGACACCCTGGTGATCCCCCCGTTCGTCTGCGGTCCGGTGGACCCCAGGGACCGGCTCCCCGAGCCGCTGGCCGAGGCGTTCACCCGCCTCCGGCGGGGCACCCGCATCGTGTCGATCTGCACCGCCTCATACGTCCTCGCGGCCGCGGGCCTGCTCGACGGCCGCCCGGCGACCACGCACTGGAACGACGCCGGCCACTTCCAGCGGACGTTCCCGCGGGTCAAACTCGATCCGGATGTGCTGTTCGTCGACGACGGCGATGTGCTCACCGCGGCGGGGGTCGCCGCCGGCATCGACCTGTGCATGCACATCGTGCGCCGCGACCACGGCAGCGAGGTCGCCAACTGGGTGGCCCGCCGCTGCGTCGTGCCGCCCTGGCGTGAGGGCGGCCAGGCGCAGTTCATCGAGCGGCCGGTGCCCGAGCCGTCGGCGGCCACCACCTCCGCGACCCGCGTGTGGGCGCTCGAGCGGCTCGACCGGCCGCTCTCGCTGTCCGAGCTGGCCGGTCACGCGCGGATGAGCGTCCGCACCTTCTCCCGGCGCTTCCGCGACGAGGTGGGGATGACTCCCGGCCAGTGGCTGGCCCGGCAGCGCGTCGAGCACGCGCGCCGCCTGCTGGAGACCACGGACCTGCCGGTGGACCGCATCGCCGCCGAAGCGGGCTTCGGGACCGCCGCCTCGCTGCGCCAGCACCTGACCGCCACGATCGGCGTGTCGCCCATGGCCTACCGTCACACGTTCCGCGCCGGCGACCACGCGCCGGCCACGCACCGGTGAGCGCGGCGCCGACCGGACGGAAGGCCGAGGACGGGGAAGGCCCATGGCGCCGGGTAAGGCGGCCATGGGCCGGGTCCCATGAGCGTCACACCGGGTCACGGTGACTCATGGCGCACGCGGACCTAGGGAGGAGGCGGTCCGCCTGCGAGTTCGAGAGGCCGGGCGCACCCGGCGGGCGCGGCCCAGGCCGGGCGTGCCCGTGCCGAGGGGCCCCGATGGAGCGCGCCCCGGCCGGACCGCGCCGGTGGAGCGCGGTCCAGCGGTCTAGCGGAGCGCGGCCGCCTCGGCGGCCAGCTTCTCGATCCGCGCGTAGTCACCGGTGGCCAGCGCGTCGGCGGGGGTGAGCCAGCTTCCGCCCACGCAGCCGACGTTGGGCAGCGCCAGGTAGCCGGGGGCCGTCGAGAGCTTGATCCCGCCCGTCGGGCAGAACCGCACGTCGGGCAGCGGACCGCCGAGCGACTTCAGGTACGGCAGGCCACCGGCGGCCTCGGCCGGGAAGAACTTCATCTCCGTCAGCCCGCGCTCGGCCAGGGCCATGACCTCCGACGCGGTCGCCACACCGGGCAGGAACGGCACGCCGCTCGCCTCCATGGCGTCCACCAGCTTCGGCGTGCTGCCCGGGCTGACCAGGAACCCGGCGCCGGCCGCCACGGAGGCCGCCACGTCGGCCGGGGTACGGATGGTCCCGGCGCCGATCACCGCGTCGGGCACCTCGGCGGCGATCCGCTCGATGGCCTGCAGGGCGTCGGCCGTGCGGAGGGTCACCTCGATCACCGGCAGACCGCCCGCCACCAGGGCGCGCGCCATGGGCACCGCGGCCTCCAGATCGTCGATCACGACGACCGGCACGACCGGGGCGATGTCCAGCAGACTCATACATACTCCATGTTCGACAGGCGCTGGTTCAACCAGGCCGCCGCGCCGACCAGCGCGGGCTGGGGGGCCACGATCAGGGTCGTGGCGATGGCGGACAGATAGTCGGTCAGGGTCGGGGTGGCCTCGAACCGGCGGCGGAAGTCGCTGGCGCGGACCCGCTCCACGATACGGGGCAGCACGCCGCCACCCAGATAGACGCCGCCACGGGCGCCCAGGGTCAGCGCGACGTTCCCGGCGAAGGTGCCGAGCATCCCGCAGAAGACCTCGACGGTCTCGGCGCACAGCGAGTCGTCCAGCCGGGCCACGATGTCCGAGGCGGACAGCCGCGGCGCGTCCACGCCGTTCACCAGCGCGAGACCGTGGTGCAGCCGGGTCAGTCCCGGCCCCGACAGCAGGTGCTCGGCCACCACGTGGGTCAGCCCCTCGGCGCGCAGCGCCTGGACGATCGCGTGGTCACGCTCGTCCAGGACCGGCACGGTGACGTGCCCGCCCTCGCCGGGGACCGGCACCCAGCCCTCGGCCGCGGGCACCAGGCCGCCCACGCCGAGGCCCGTCCCCGGGCCCAGCACGGCCTTGACCCCGCGCGAGGGCTCGGGGCCGCCCAGGGAGACCAGGTCGTCGCCCTCCAGGTGCGGCAGCGACGCCGCCAGGGCCTCGAAGTCGTTGAGCAGCTCGACGTGGGGGATCCCCAGGTCGAGCACCGAACCGGACCAGCCGGCGTTGGTGAGCCGGTAGCGGTCGCCCTCCACCGGACCCGCGATCGCGATGCAGGCCGCTCCCGGCTGAACTCCGCCCGCATGTTCTGCGAGATAGGCGGCTACGGCTTCGGGGAGCCCGTCGTGATCCGCTCCGGCCAGTACGGCCACCGCCTCCGGCTGCCCGCCGGGCTCGGTGACCAGCGCGAACCGGGCGTTGGTGCCGCCGATGTCGGCGACGAGCCAGGGAAGGCTCACCGGGCCTCCTTCTCCGCCGCGTCCGTGTGCGAGAGGGCGCGCCCGCCGTGCCGCCCGCTCACGCCGGGACCCCGTCCGCGGCGGCGCGGGCGACGGCCTCCGCCTCGCCGTTCAGGGCGAAGATCCCGGCACCGCGCTCGGCGGGGCCCGCCGTACGGCGGAAGGCGGCGAACAGCTCGCGGCCGGTGCCCACCCACTGGGCGTCGGTGAGCGGCGCCCCCTGCGGGGTGCGGGCGGCCAGCTCCTCGGCCGGGACCAGCAGCTCCAGGGTGCCCGCGGTGGAGTCGAGGCGGATCGGGTCGCCGTCGCAGACCAGCGCGATCGGGCCGCCGTGGGCGGCCTCGGGCGACAGGTGGATGGCGGCGGGGACCTTGCCCGACGCGCCGGACATGCGGCCGTCGGTGACGATCGCGACCCGCTGCCCCCGGTCCAGCAGCACCGACAGCGGCGGGGTGAGCTTGTGCAGCTCCGGCATGCCGTTCGCGCTCGGACCCTGGTAGCGGATGACCGCCACGAAGTCCTGCCCGTCCAGCTCACCCGCCTCGAAGGCGCGCAGCAGCTCCAGCTGGTCGTCGAAGACCTTCGCCGGGGCCTCGATGACCAGGTGCTCGTCCTTGACCGCGGAGACCTTGCTGACCGCGCAGCCCAGGTTGCCGTTGAGCATGTGGATGCCGCCGTCGGGGGAGAAGGCGTCCGAGACGGGACGGAGCACGTCCAGGTCGGTGCTGCCGCCGGTGCGCTCCTCCCAGACCAGCTCGCCGTCCTTGAGCTCGACGGACGAGCGGTAGTGGTCCAGCCCGTGCCCGGCGACCGTCAGCACGTCGCGGTGGAGCAGCCCGGCGTCCAGCAGGTCGCCGATGAGCACCTGCATGCCGCCCGCGGCCTGGAAGTGGTTCACGTCCGCCTGCCCGTTGGGGTACATACGGGTGAGCAGCGGCACCACCTTCGACAGCGCGGCCAGGTCGTCCCAGAGCAGGTTGATGCCGGCCGCCGCGGCGATGGCGACGATGTGCATGGTGTGGTTGGTCGAGCCGCCGGTGGCCAGCAGCGCCACGCAGGCGTTGACGACCGCCTTCTCGTCGACGACCCGGCCCACGGGGGTGTACTCGTCGCCGTGCGCGGTCAGCTCCACCGCCCGCCTGCCCGCCGCCTCCGTCAGGGCCTCGCGCAGCTCGGTGCGCGGGTTGACGAAGGTCGAGCCGGGCAGGTGCAGGCCCATGACCTCGATCATGACCTGGTTGGAGTTGGCGGTGCCGTAGAAGGTGCAGGTGCCGGGGGAGTGGTAGGACTTCGACTCGGCGTCGAGCAGCTCTCCCTTGCCGACCTTGCCCTCGGCGAACAGCTGCCGGGTGCGGGCCTTGACCTTGTTGGGCAGGCCGGAGGTCATCGGCCCGGCCGGCACGAACACCGCCGGCAGGTGGCCGAAGTGCAGTGCGCCGATCAGCAGGCCCGGCACGATCTTGTCGCAGACGCCGAGCATGAGCGAGGCGTCGAACATGTCGTGCGAGAGCGCGATCGCGGTGGCCATCGCGATGACCTCGCGGCTGTAGAGCGACAGCTCCATGCCCGCGCGGCCCTGCGTGATGCCGTCGCACATGGCGGGCACGCCGCCGGCGAACTGCGCGACGCCGCCGGCCTTGCGGACGGCCGCCTTGAGCGTCGCCGGGTAGGTCTCGTACGGCTGGTGCGCCGACAGCATGTCGTTGTAGCTCGACACGATCGCCACGCCGGGCTTGACGTTGGAGCGCAGGTCGAGCTTGTCGGCCTGGCCCGCGGCCGCGAAGCCGTGGGCCAGGTTGGCGCAGCCCAGGCTGGCCCGGGCCGGCCCGCGCCGGCGGGCCGCCTCGGCCTCGGCGTCGAGCCGTGCCAGGTAGGCGGTACGGCTGGCGCGGCTACGTTCGATCAGGCGGTCGGTGATCTCCTGGATGACGGGGTTCATCCGGCCTCCTCCGTCGTTGTCGGGTCGGTCTGCGTGTCCTGCTGGGGTCGTCCGGTCCTCGTGGGCGCTCATGCGGGGTCCTCCTCGTGCCAGAAGCGGCCGCTGCGCAGGACGAGCTCGTGGGCTCCGGCGGGGCCCGGGGAGCCCGCCGGGTACGGCTCGGGCGGGGTGCCCCACGACTCCCACTCCCGCAGGATCGGGTCGATGAAGCGCCAGGCGGCCTCCACCTCGTCGCGCCGCATGAACAGGGTCGGGTTGCCGGTGAGGACGTCCATGAGCAGCCGCTCGTAGGCCTCGGGCACCCGGTTGGTGAAGGTCTCGGCGAAGCTCAGGCTGAGCGGGACCGGCTTGAGCGCCACCTCGCCCGCGCCCGGCTCCTTGGCCATGATGTGCAGCCTGATGCCCTCGCTCGGCTGCAGCCGGAGCACCAGCCGGTTGGGCGCGCTGCCCGGGAAGATCGAGTGGGGCACGTCCTTGAACTGCACCACGATCTCCGAGCACCGGTACGGCATGCGCTTGCCGGTGCGCAGGTAGAACGGCACGCCCGCCCAGCGCCAGTTCTTGACCTCGGCGCGGATCGCGGCGAAGGTCTCCACCTGGCGGGAGGCGTCGGTGGGCGCGGTGTTGTCGGGCTCGTCGAGGTAGCCGGGGACCGGCACGCCGCCGGACTCTCCCGCGGTGTACTGGCCGCGGACGGTGAAACGGTCCACCTCGCCACCGGTGATCGGCCGCAGCGACTCCAGGACCTTGACCTTCTCGTCGCGGATGGACTCGCGGTCGTTGCGCGCCGGCGGCTCCATCGCGACCAGGCAGAGCAGCTGGAGCAGGTGGTTCTGGACCATGTCGCGCAGCGCGCCCGCGTGGTCGTAGTAGCCGCGGCGGCCCGGCGTGCCCACGGTCTCGGCGGCGGTGATCTGGACGTGGTCGATCCACAGGGAGTTCCAGATCGGCTCCAGGAACGCGTTGGCGAACCGGAGGACGAGCAGGTTCTGGACCGTCTCCTTGCCCAGGTAGTGGTCGATGCGGTAGATCTGCCGCTCGTCGAAGATGGCGCCGACCTCGTCGTTGATGCGCTGCGCGCTGGCCAGGTCGCGGCCGAGCGGCTTCTCCAGCACCACCCGCGAGGCGGGGGTGACCAGCCCGGCCCGGTGCAGCTCCCGGCAGAACGGGCCGAACGTCATGGGTGGGCTGGCCAGGTAGAACACCCGGTCCCGCTGCTCGTGCCCGGCGAGCAGGCCGGTGAGCTTCGCCCAGCCGGTCGTGTCCTCGCCGCCGATGTCGATGGAGACGTGGTGCAGG
>NZ_JBSFPS010000371.1:0-7671 GCF_053588315.1 Streptosporangium sp. NPDC003464
CGGCCAGCTCCCCCTGCCGCTCCGCGTCCAGGGCCGCCAGCAGCGACTTCTCATAGCCGAGCTGCTCGGGCAGCAGCCGGTCCGGGAACACCGGGGGGATCAGTGTGCGAGTTGCTGCGCCGGATATATCCCTGAAATATTATTCATCCTTATCTAGGTGAATATGGGGGATATATGAGTCGGTGGAGCAGTCGCCTGACCAGCGCGGCGACGGTGGTGGCTCTGGCCGGCACCCTCACGGCGATCCCCCCGACCGGCGGGGCGTCCGCCGCCACCGGACAGCTCGGTGACTACCTGGTCTTCTACGCCGACGGCGCCCGGGACCGGGCGGTGGAGGCCATCAGGGTGGGTGGTGGCACCGCGCTGTCCACCGAGCCCAGGCTCGGCTACGTCGTCGCCCGCGGTCCCGGCGCCCGTTTCGTCGAGAGCCTCGCCGGTAGCGACGCCGTAGCGGGCGTCTCCTCCGACCGCAGGATCGGCTCCGCGACGGCGGCACCCGCCGCCGCCCCCGCCACCCGCGCGAACGCCTCCGACATCCGGGAGGTCGAGCTGTCCTCCGGGGGCGAGCCGCTGGCCGGGCGGCAGTGGGACATGAAGATGATCGGCGCCACCCCCGACGGCTCCTACGCCACCGCGCGCGGCAGCAGGAAAGTGCTCGTGGGCATCATCGACACCGGCATAGACGGCAGGCACCCCGACATCGCGCCGAACTTCAACCGCGCGCTGAGCCGCAACTTCGTGACCGACCGGCCCACCGACTCCAAGGGGGAGACCTTCGACGGGCCCTGCGAGTTCAAGGGATGCAAGGACCCGGCCGACTGGGACGACGACGGCCACGGCACCCACGTCGCCAGCACGGTCGCCTCGCCGATCAACGGCCTGGGCGTCGCCGGCGTCGCCCCCCAGGTCTCCCTGGTCAACCTGCGCGCCGGCCAGGACTCCGGCATGTTCTTCCTCAAACCCAGCATCGACGCGCTCACCTACGCCGCCGACGCGGGCATCGACGTGGTCAACATGAGCTACTACATCGACCCCTGGCTGTTCAACTGCAAGGCCAACCCGGCCGACTCCAAGGCCGAGCAGCTCGAACAGCGCGGGGTCGTCATCGGCATGCAGCGCGCGCTGGACTACGCCCGCAAGCGCGGTGTCACCCTCATCAGCGCCCTCGGCAACGACCTCATCGACCTCGGCAGGCCCCGCTACGACATGTCCAGCCCCGACCACCCGGCCGACTCCGCGCGCGTCCGCGAGATCGACAACTCCTGCCTCAGCGTCCCCTCCGAGTCCAAGGGCGTCATTTCGGTGGCGGCGGTCGGCGTCAGCAAGCGCAAGGCCTACTACTCCGACTACGGCGTCGAGCAGACGGACCTGGCGGCCCCCGGCGGCGACGAGTATGACGGCACCGGCGGATCCGACGTCACCCGGACCGTCCTGGCCGCCGCGCCCGAGAACGTGCTCCGTGCCGAGGGCCTGATCAGCCGCGACGGCACTCCCAAGAACCGCTCGGTGGTCCGCGACTGCCACGACGGCACCTGCGCCTACTACCAGTATCTCGCGGGCACCTCCATGGCCGCCCCGCACGCCACCGGCGTCGCCGCCATCCTCATCAGCCGTTTCGGCAGGCCCGGCAAGGGCGGCCTCAGCATGCCCCCCGCCGAGGTCGAGCGCCTGCTCTACGCCACCGCCACCAAGCACGCCTGTCCCTCGCCGCGCAAGTACGTCTACCGCATCAAGGACCAGAAGATCTCCCAGACCTGCCAGGGCGCCAAGTCCCGCAACGGCTTCTACGGCCGGGGCATCGTCAACGCCGCCAAGGCCGCCACCGTCACCCGGTGACGCCCGCCGTGCGGCGCCCACCGGCCACCCCACAGCACCCACCCCGCCCGGCGCGCACGCCGTGACCAGCGCCCGTCTCGACCGCCGTGGCTCCGGCCGCACATCCACGGGCCCACCCTCGGAGGCCCCCTCGACACCCCTTGGCGGCCCGTGAAGATCCGATGAGAACCCCGCAGGCCGATTCGCCGACCACCGGTGACCGGAGGTAGCGTAATGTCACCGAGTTTTTCACCGGTGCTACGGCCAACGTAACAACCAAGTGGTCTGTACCAATTAGGGTGGGACCCGTGACCCGTCGCGCGAAAATCGTCTGCACTCTCGGCCCTGCCACCTCCTCTCCCGAACGCCTCCGCGAGCTCATCGCCGCGGGCATGGACGTGGCCCGTTTCAACCTCAGCCACGGCAGCCACGAGCTGCACAAGGAGGTCTACGACAGGGTGCGGGAGGCCGCCGCCGAGCTCGGCCGCGGCGTAGGCGTGCTGGCCGACCTGCAGGGCCCCAAGATCCGGGTGGGCAAGTTCGAGGAGGGCCCGGTCCGCCTCGGCTTCGGTGACGTCTTCACCATCACCACCGAAGAGGTCCCCGGCGACCGCGAGCAGGTCTCCACGACCTACCTCGGCCTGCCCAAGGACGTCCGCCCGGGCGACAGCATCCTCGTCGACGACGGCCGCGTCCACCTGGAGGTGACCAGGGTCGACGGCCAGCGCATCACCACCCGCGTGATCATCGGCGGCATGATCTCCGACAACAAGGGCCTCAACCTGCCTGGCGTCAACGTCAGCGCCCCGGCCCTCACCGACAAGGACGAGACCGACCTGCGCTGGGCCCTGCGCACCGGCTTCGACCTCATCGCGCTCTCCTTCGTCCGCCGTCCTTCCGACGCCGACGTGGTGCGCAACATCATGGAGCAGGAGGCCGTCCGCCTCCCGCTGCTCGCCAAGATCGAGAAGCCGCAGGCCGTGGAGCGGCTGCCCGAGATCATCGAAGCCTTCGACGGCATCATGGTCGCCCGCGGCGACCTCGGCGTCGAGCTGCCCCTCGAAGATGTGCCGATCGTGCAGAAGCGCGCCATCGAGCTCTGCCGCGAGAAGGCCCGCCCGGTCATCGTCGCCACCCAGATGCTCGACTCGATGATCAGCGCGCCCCGCCCGACCCGCGCCGAGGCCTCCGACGTCGCCTACGCCGTCATGGACGGCGCCGACGCGGTCATGCTCTCCGGCGAGACCTCGGTCGGCAACTACCCCATCGAGGCCGTGCAGACCATGAGCCGCATCGCGACCGCGGCGGAGAAGACCTCGCTGCAGGCCACCCACAGCCTCGACCGGCTGCCGGAGACCACCGGCGGCGCCATCGCCCGTGCCGCGGCCGAGGTCGGTGCCATCGTCGGAGCCAAGGCCCTGGTCGCCTTCACCATGTCCGGAGAGACCGCCCGACGCCTGGCGCGCTACCGCTCGCCGATCCCGCTGCTGGCCTTCACCTCCTCCCCGCACGTCCGCTGCCAGCTCGCGCTGACCTGGGGCGTGGAGACCTTCGAGGTGCCGTTCGTCCACCACACCGACGACATGGTCCGCCAGGTCGAGGCGTCCCTGCTGGCCAACGCGCGCCTGGAGAAGGGCGACAAGGTCGTCATCGTCGCCGGCTCGCCCCCCGGCACGGCCGGCTCCACCAACGCCCTGCGGGTCCACACCATCGGCGCGGCCGTCGCCCACCCCGTCTGACCGCTCCGCCTGACCGCCCCCGCGCCGCCGCCGGGCCTCCGTCACACCGGGCCCTGGCCGCGGACTCGACACGGTCCCCGTTTCCCGTGATGATTCCGGGGTAATCGGTGCTCTCGGTCCCCATGTGGTCTCCGGGGGCACCGGATCACTCCGGTCCCGGTGGCGGGTCTGCGTCGGCCACCGGGACCGGGGCGCCACCCGCGCCCTGCGGGACTCCACTGCGCCGCAGGCGCCCTGCGGGACTCGGTCGCGCCGCACGCATTCTGCGGGACTCAGCCGCGCCGGGCGCCGGCCGCGGTCCCGTCCGGGCCTCGTGCGGCCACGGCGGCCCCCAGGGGCCACACGGTGACTCTCAGCCCCGTACGGCGTCGGCGGGCCGTGGGCCGCCCGCGTCGCTAGACGTGGTCGTAGGCCCACGTCCACAGCGACAGCCGACGTCCCTTGTCCTCCCCGGCGATCGGCGGCACGTCCGTCAGGCGGTATCCCGCCGCGCGGGCGACCGCCGCGCTCGCGGCGTTGCCCGTCTCTATCTCCAGCAGCAGTTGGACGACGCCCACCGTGTCACGGGCGAAGTCCGTCATCACCCGCACCGCCCGCGACGCCAGCCCCCGTCTCCGGTGCGCCGCCCCCACGACGTAACCGATCTCCGCGACGTCCAGGTCGGCTCCGGTCAGCATGAGCAGGACCTCGCCCAGCGGCTCACCGCCGTCGGCCGTGATGGCCAGCTGGACCCGCTGCCCCGCGGCCCGTCTCTCCCGCGCCCGCTTGAGATAGACCCGCGCGGCGTTCAGGTCGAACGGCGAGACCAGCGGCGTCCAGTAGGCCACGTCCGGGTCGTCGAACAGCCCCACCATCGCCGCCAGGTCCTCGTCGTGCCACTCCCGCAGCACCAGGCCGTGCCCGCTCAGCCGGAGCTCGGCGGGGAAGCTCACCGGGATGCCGCCGCGCCCCTCCGCGACGTGGCTCACCGATCACCCATGCCGTCAACTCCCGATCCGTCCGTCTCCGGCAACCTACTCGATCGCCGTCTCCTTCTCCCGTACCCCGTCGGATCATCGGGCCCCGGCCCCGCCGGCCTGCGGGGGCGTCCGCGCGCGGAGAGTGCGGAGAGTGCGGAGAGTCTCGCCGGTGGAGGAGGGTTCCGCCGGTGGATACGACAAACCGCCCGGCTGCCCGGCCGAGCGGTTGTGAGGTGCCCCGAGTGGGATTCGAACCCACACTAGATGGTGTTTGAGACCATTTCCTCTGCCGTTGGGATATCGGGGCGTATTTCCGGACCTGTCCAGAACTGACGTGCAGGCTGCGAGCCTACCCAGAACTGGATCAGTGTCGGGCACCGGCGTGGTCCTAATCTAGCGGACATCGGTACTCTCTTGCTCGTGAGTACGCAGCGGCGAGTGGTGATCGCGGAAGACGAGGCGCTGATCCGCCTCGATCTCAAGGAGATGCTGGAAGAGGACGGCTACGCCGTCGTCGGTGAGGCCGGGGACGGGGAGACCGCGGTCAAACTGGCGCTGGAGACGCGGCCGGATCTGGTGATCCTGGATGTGAAGATGCCCATCCTGGACGGGATCTCGGCCGCCGAGCAGATCGTGTCGCAGCGGATCGCGCCGTGCCTGATCCTGACCGCCTTCTCGCAGCGGGATCTGGTGGAGCGGGCCCGGGACGCCGGGGCGATGGCGTATCTGGTGAAGCCGTTCACCAAGTCGGATCTGGTGCCGGCGATCGAGATGGCGGTCAGCAGGCACGAGGAGATCGCGGCGCTGGAGCGGGAGGTGGGCACGCTCTCCGAGCGGCTGGAGACCCGCAAGCTGGTGGAGCGGGCCAAGGGGCGGCTCATGGAGCAGCACGGGTGGAGCGAGCCGCAGGCGTTCCGGTGGATCCAGAAGGCGTCGATGGACCGCCGGTTGAGCATGCGTCAGGTGGCGCAGATCGTGGTCGACGGGACGCCTGGTCCGGTTGAGGGGGAGGGTGCCTGAGGGACCTGTCCCGCCGACGTCTCGCCGCGCCGTACGGGGAGGATCTTCCCGTCGATAAGCCCGCGCATTCCCGTGAGTCAAGGGGGTGCGTGGGCTTTCGCGTACCCGGAGTGATCATCTGCGGGCGGTAGTCAGGCGGTGACCATGGCTTTTGTCGGTGATAGCCGAAAAGAATCGGTGCTGTAACGAAATGGTAACGGGGGCCCCTCCTGTATCGACCCGTGACATGCGCTGGCTGTACTAACCGACACGACCCCCTGGCCACTCCGTCAGGGGAGGGCATCTGTGAACCCGGTCCTGATGCGGGACCGGGCGAAAGGAAGGCAACCTTGCGGCCTAAGACTGCTCGCCTCGGTGGAGTGCTCGCTGCCGGTGTGGCGCTCACCCTCGGTCTCGCTGCCTGTGGTGACGGCGGCACGGAGGCCAAGCCGGCGGACGGCGGCTCCAACGCTGCCGCTCCCAGCACCGTCAAGATCGGCTTCATGGGCGACCTGACCGGTCCCAACGCCGGCATCGTCATTCCGCCCAGGAACGGCGCGAAGCTCGTCATCGACGAGTACAACAAGACCAACCCGGCCGTGAAGATCGAGCTGGTCGAATACGACAGCCAGGGCGACGCCTCCAAGGCCGTCGCGCTGGCCCAGCAGGCCATCAAGACCGACAAGATCGCCGGTCTGATCGGCCCGGCGTTCTCGGGTGAGTCGGCCCAGGTGGGCCCGGTGCTGGAGGAGGCGGAGATCCCCAGCATCACTGCCTCGGCGACCAACACCAAGCTCGCCGAGAACGGCTGGAAGTTCTGGCACCGGGTCCTGCCGAACGACGGCGTCCAGGGCCCCGGCATCGCGGACTTCATCGCCGGCGCCGCCGCGGCCAAGAACGTCTTCGTGATCGACGACAAGTCGGAGTACGGCAAGCCCCTGGCCGACGCCGTCCGCACCCAGCTCGGCACCAAGGGCGTGAAGGTCACCAACGACTCGCTCGACCCGGCCGAGAGCGACTACTCCTCGGTGGTCAACAAGGTCGCGGCCGCCAAGCCGGACGCGCTCTTCTTCGGCGGCTACTACGCCGCGGGCGGCAACCTGCTCAAGCAGCTCCGTGACAAGGGCGTCAAGGACGCGAAGTTCTTCTCCGGCGACGGCTCGCTGGACAAGGGCCTGATCGACGGCGCCGGCGCCCCGAACGCCGAGGGCGCCCTCGTCGGCTGCCCGTGCTACATCGCCACGCCGGACGTCACCGACGCCAAGGTGAAGGGCTTCGCCGACTCCTACAAGGCCGCCTTCAGCGCCGAGCCGGCGATCTACGCCGCCGAGGGCTACGACGCGGCGACGGTCTTCGTCGAGGCGGTCAAGGCCGGCAACACCACCACCGACAAGATCAACGCCTTCATCGGGACCGTTGACCTGGCCGGTGTCTCCAAGCAGGTCAAGTTCGCGGCCAACGGTGAGGTCGAGGCCAAGGACATCTACATGTACCAGGTCAAGGACGGCGCCATCACGCTGCTGGGCAAGGCCTCCGAGGCCAAGCTGGGCTAGTCGAGACCTCGAGAACAGTAGGTAGTTGACGCGCGGGAGCGGGAACGCCGCGATGGGTTCCCGCTCCCGGCGTGCTTCCAGAGAGTCCACGAGGCACTGCTGGGAGCGGTGTGCTACCGGCAGTGCAGGCGACCCCCGCTAGAAGTGGTAACCCCTAGTGCTCAATGACTTCATCAATCAGTTCTGGCCGGCCACGATCGATGGCCTGGCCTTCGGCTCGATTTACGCTCTGATCGCACTCGGCTACACCATGGTGTACGGCGTGCTGCGGTTGATCAACTTTGCGCATTCCGAAGTGTTCATGATCGGAACCTTCGGTGCGATGTTCGTCCCCTTCGTGCTCGGCATCAACTCGGCGCTCACGGGCCTCGCCCTGGTGGGTGTGATCGTGGCGATGATCCTGGCCGGCATGCTCGCCTCCGCGGGCACCGCGATCGCGCTCGAGCAGATCGCCTATAAGCCGCTGCGCAAGCGCGGGGCGTCCCGGCTGGCGGCCCTCATCTCCGCGGCCACTTCCATGAGTACGTGGCCGCGCTGTTCTCCCAGGACGGGCCGGTGGGCGAGGCGATGGCGCTGCTGATCGCCGTCCAGCTGACCGAGCGCGAC
>NZ_JBSFPS010000372.1:0-7637 GCF_053588315.1 Streptosporangium sp. NPDC003464
TCCTCGGTCTTCGGCGCACCCTTCCTGCAGCGGAGGATCGGCTCGGTCCGGGTGCTCCACCAGGTCGACGCCGAGCGCCAGCATCGGCAGCCCCGCGTCGGCGCAGGCGTCGATGAGGTCGGCCGGCGGGACCTTCAGCGCGGTGCCGGAGCAGAGCGCGGCGACCCCGGCCTCCACCAGCGCCGCCACGAACCGCCCGGCGGACTCGGGGCCGTCGTGCCAGGTCAGCTCGGTCAGGACGAGCTCACCGGCCTTGAGGAAGCGGCCCGGCTCGATCAGGTCGGTGGTCGCGACGCCACGGACCCGGCGGTCGAGCAGATCGTGGCCGCTGAGCACCTTCAGCCCCAGGTGATCGACCTGGCACAGGTCCCGCAGGCGCATACGAGTAGGTTAGCCACGGCTCAGACCGGCCAGGACTCCCGCCGCCAGGCCGCGTCCCAGAACAGCCACTCGTAGCGCGCGGTGGTCAGCGCGTGCTCGCACAGCCTCCCCCAGTCGGTCTCGGGCAGTTCCGCGGCGACCCCGTCGAGCAGGTCCAGCACCCCGGCGACGGTCTCCTGGTAGTGCTCGTTGCCGTAGGTCTCGATCCACCACGCGTAGAGCGGGTCGGGCGACGACTGCTTCAGCAGCTCCTCGCCGACCTTCGCGTAGATCCAGTAACAGGGCACGATCGCGCCCAGCGCCTCGGGGAAGGTGCCCAGGTGGCAGGCTCGCAGCAGGTAGGAGCCGTAACCGACGGTGGTGGGGGTGGCCCCCTCGCCGAGGGCGTCGCCCTCGTCCATCCCGAACGCGGCCAGCAGCTCGACGTGGAGGCTGTGCTCCACCTCGACCGTACGCGCCGCGTCCGCGGCGAAGCGCTGCACCACGGCCGGGTCGGCGGCCCGCACCCCGCAGGCCGCCAGCGCCCGCGCGTAGTCGGGCAGGAAGTGCGTCTCCTGCACCACGAAGTGCCGGAAGACCTCACGCGGCAGGGTCCCGTCGGTCAGCCCCGTGAGAAACGGGTGGACCAGGATCTCGCCGTAGACACCCTCGACGACCTGCCACAACTCATCACGGAACCGGCTCACGCCAGCGATGCTACCGGCATCGCCGCCGCGGGGTTGACTTAATTAATACGGTCGTCCATATTGGAGGGGTGGCCAGACCATCGAAGAAGGAACAGATCCTGCGCGAGGGCCTCGAGGTGGTGCGCCGCCGGGGGTTCAACGCCGCCGGAGTGCGCGACATCACCTCCGCGGCGGGCGTGCCGCAGGGCTCATTCACCAATCACTTCACCTCCAAGGAGGCGTTCGGGCTGGAGATTCTCGACCGCTACTTCGCCGACATGCACACGACCATGGCGGCGACCGTGGAGGGGGCCGGCAGCGGGCCGCTGGAACGGCTGCGCGCCTACTTCGACGCGATCACCGACCGGCTCGAGGATCGCGGCTGGCACCACGGCTGCCTGATCGGGAACATGAGCCTGGAGGTGGCCGAGCACAGCGAGGCGATCCGCGCCAGGCTCACCGAGATCTTCAGCCAGTGGCGGGAGCCTTTCGCGCGGTGCCTGCTGGAGGCCGAGGCCGCCGGTCAGATCCGGCTCGACGTGCCGGCCGTGGAGCTGGCGGACTTCCTGATCACCTCATGGCAGGGCGCCATCCTCCGCATGAAGGTCGAGCGGACCCCCGAACCCCTGGAGCGGTTCAAGCGCGTCGTGTTCGCCACAGTGATCCACCCCTGACGAGCACGGTCGTCCATCCCGAGAACGAGAGAAGAGAGTTCGATGACATCCCCCCAGGCTCCGCGGATCGACGCCGCCGACCCCCACCCCCGCAGGCGGATCCGTGTCCTGGACACCGAGATGAGCCACGTCGACACGGGCGACGGTGACCCGATCGTGTTCCTGCACGGGAACCCGACCTCCGCCTATCTCTGGCGCAACATCATCCCCGCCGTCCACGACCTCGGCCGGTGCCTGGCCCCGGACCTGGTCGGCATGGGCCGCTCCGGCCCGGCCCCCGACGGCGGCTACCGGTTCGGCGACCACGCACGCTATCTCGACGCGTGGTTCGACGCCCTGGGCCTGACGGAGAACGTCACACTGGTCCTGCACGACTGGGGATCGGCGCTCGGTTTCCACTGGGCGGCCCGTCACCCGGAGCGGGTCAAGGCGATCGCCTACATGGAGGCGATCGTCCAGCCCCGGCTCTGGTCGGACTTCCCGCCCGGCCGCGACGAGCTGTTCCGCGCGCTCCGGTCCGACCGGGGAGAACACCTGGTCATGGAGGAGAACTTCTTCGTCGAGACGGTCCTGCCCAAGAGCGTCATGCGCACGCTGACCGACGAGGAGATGGCGGCCTACCGCGCGCCGTTCCAGACGCCCGCCTCCCGCCTGCCGACGCTGATGCTCGCCCGTGAGCTGCCGATCGACGGGACTCCCGGCGACGTCGCCGAGATCGTCGAACAGTACGGGCGCCACCTCTCGCAGAGTCCCGTCCCCAAGCTGCTCGTGGCGGCCGAGCCCGGGGCCCTGCTCGTCGGCCGGGCCGCGGAATACGCCCGGAGCTGGCCGAACCAGCGCGAGGTGACCGTCAAGGGGAGCCACTACATCCAGGAGGACTCCCCCGTCGAGATCGGAACCGCTCTCCGCGACTTCCTCAACGATCTCTGACGCCTCCGGCGGTCTCCGGCCCGCGGGCGCGGACGGCCTCGCCCGGCTCCCGCCCGGCGGGACGGCCCGGCGGGCACACCGCCGCTCAGAGGGCGCGGCGCATCACGACGCGGGGCGCGAGCTCGATGCCCAGCTCCCGCTCGTGGTCCACCAGCGCGGCCAGCTCCGGCCCCCACTCGGCCGGATCGAGCACGGCGAAGCCCCGCTGGGCGTACCACGGCCCGTTCCAGGGCACGTCCCGGAAGGTCGTCAGCGTCACGGCCGCCGAGCCCGCCGAGGCCGCGTGGTCGCAGACCGCCTCCAGTAGGCGCCCGCCGATGCCCTGCCGCCCGTGGTCGGGGTGGACGGCGAGCTGGTCGAGGTGGACCAGCCCGTCCACCCAGCCGATCATCGCGAACCCGACCGGCGGGGTCCCGGCGACCAGGACCCGCGACGGGTCGTCGGTCTCCTCGACCATCGTGGTCCCCTCCGGGAAGGTGATGCCCACCTGGGCGAACACCCCGTCGGCGGCGACCTCCACCGCCGCCAGGCCGGGCAGCTCCCCGGCCACGGCCCAGCGGACCTCAGTCGAAATCGAAGATCGAGTGCTTGTCATAGAACTGGAGGATATAGCGGCACCGCACACAGATCATCAGGGTTATCCGGTGGGAGGTGATCCCCCACCGGCTGTCGACCCTGCCGTGCTCCTGCTGGAACTCCGTGCCCTGACAGAGGGGACAGACGAGCTCGGATCGCGTCATGTCCGGTAGACGGACAGGCCGCCTCCGGAGTTCCTCGGCCGGTCCCGGAGTGTCTCGGCCAGGTCCCGGAGTGTCTCGGTTACAGGTCGAGCAGGGGCTCCAGGCCGACGGTCAGTCCGGGCGTCTCCCCGACCCGGCGCACGCCCAGCAGCACGCCCGGCGTGAACGACGAGCGGCTCATGGTGTCGTGGCGGATGGTGAGCGTCTCCCCGTCGCCGCCCATGAGCACCTCCTGGTGGGCGACCAGCCCGGCCAGCCGCACGGAGTGCACGCGGACCCCGTCCACCTCCGCGCCCCGCGCCCCCTCCAGCTCGGCGCTGGTGGCGTCGGGCATCGGCCCCACCCCGGCCTTGTTCCGCGCCTCGGCGACCAGCTCCGCCG
Organism: Streptosporangium sp. NPDC003464; assembly: GCF_053588315.1. Classification (NCBI taxonomy): domain Bacteria; kingdom Bacillati; phylum Actinomycetota; class Actinomycetes; order Streptosporangiales; family Streptosporangiaceae; genus Streptosporangium; species Streptosporangium sp. NPDC003464. The sequence goes on from NZ_JBSFPS010000372.1 coordinate 3,772, forward strand.
TACGGCGGGCGGTGCCGGAGGGCGCGTCGGCCTTGTTCGGGTGGTGCAGCTCGACGATCTCGACGGAGTCGAAGTATCGGGCGGCCTGCTGGGCGAAGTGCATCATCAGCACGGCGGCGATGCCGAAGTTGGGGGCGATCAGCGCGTTGACGCCGGGGTTGTCGTCCAGCCAGCCCCTGACGGTCGCCAGCCGCCCGGCGTCGAAGCCGGTGGTGCCGACCACCGGGTGGATGCCGTGGGAGATGCACCATTCGAGGTTGCCCATGACCACGTCGGGGTGGGTGAAGTCGACCACCACCTCCGAGCCCGCGAGACCCTCGATCGGGTCGCCCTTGTCGACCGCCGCGACCAGCTCCAGGTCGTCGGCCGCCTCGACGGCCCTGCACACTTCGATACCGACACGCCCGCGGGCGCCGAGAACTCCAACCCTGATCACGGCCCAAGGCTATACCGTCCGCCTCCGCGCGGACCCGCCAGCCATGCCCTGACCTCGCACGCCGCGCCCGGACGGACAACGGCCCCGGCGCACGGGGCGCCGGGGCCGTTGGCGACAGGACGGCTAGCCGTTCACGGCCCAGCTGAAGTCCTTGTCCTCGTAGGGGCCGATCACCGCGAGGGTCATCGGACGGTTGAGGACGTCGCGGGCGACCTCGGTGATCTCCTCCGGCGTCACCGCCTCGATCCTGGCCAGGACGTCGTCGACGGAGAGCAGCTCGTCGTAGACGAGCTCGCCCTTGCCGATCCTGGACATCCTGGAGCCGGTGTCCTCCAGCCCGAGCACCAGACCGCCGCGCATCTGTCCCTTGCCGCGGACGATCTCCTCCTCGGTGATGCCGTCGGCGATCACCCGGAGGACCTCCTCACGGCAGATCTTCAGCACGTCGTCGGTCTTCGACGGCAGGCAGCCGACGTAGATGCCGAACTGGCCGGTGTCGGCGTGGGCGGAAGTGTAGGAGTAGGCGGAGTAGGCCAGCCCCCGCTTCTCCCTGATCTCCTGGAACAGCCGCGAGGACATGCCGCCGCCCAGGGCCGCGTTGAACACGCCCAGCGCGAAGCGGCGCTCGTCGGTGCGGGTGAGGCCGGTCGTGCCGAGGACCAGGTTGGCCTGCTCGGTCGGCCGGTGCACCACCCGGACCCCGGAGCGGGTCCCGACGCCGGGGCCGGACAGACGCGGAGGGATGGGCGAGGCGTCCCCGCCGAGGGCTCCGGCCCGCTCGTAGGCCGCGGCGACCAGCGCGACGACCTGCTCGTGGCTGACGTTGCCGGCCACCGACACCACGGTGTGCGTCGGCAGGTAGTAGCGGTGGTAGTACTCGGCGATCCGGTCACGGCTGACGGCGTTGATCGACTCGACCGTGCCGAGGATCGGCCGGCCGATGGGCGTGTCGCCGTACAGCTCGGCGGAGAACTGCTCGTGCACCATGTCGGAGGGGTCGTCGTCGTGCATGGCGATCTCCTCCAGGATCACGCCACGCTCGGCCTCGACGTCCTCCGGGGTGATGAGCGAGGAGGTCACCACGTCGGCGAGCACGTCGATCGCCACCCGCAGGTCCTCGTCGAGGACCCGCGCGTAGTAGCAGGTGTATTCCTTGGCGGTGAAAGCGTTGATCTCACCGCCGATGCCCTCGATCGCCGCGGAGATCTCCAGTGCGTCCCGCGTGGGGGTGCCCTTGAACAGCAGGTGCTCAAGGAAGTGGGAGGCCCCCATGTGCTCGGGGGCCTCGTCCCGCGATCCGATGCCGACCCACATGCCGACCGCGACGGAACGCACGGTCGGCATGGACTCGGTCACCACCCGGAGCCCACCGGGGAGGACGGTGCGCTGCACCACCCCGGCACCGTCCTTGCCGGGGTGCAGAGTGGTGGTCATCACGAGTTGCGGTCTTCTCCTCCGCGGCCGCCGCCGCTGGTGCGGGTGCGGGTGCGGCGGGGCCGCTCCTCGCGGGGCCGCTCGTCGGCGGCGGGCGCCGCGGGCTCCTCCTCGGGGGCGCCGCCCTCGGTCTTGGCCGCGGCCTCCTTCTCGATGACCTCGACGGGCACCAGGGAGAGCTTGCCGCGCGAGTCGATCTCGGCGATCTCCACCTGGACCTTCTCGCCGACGTTCATGACGTCCTCGACGTTCTCGATGCGCTTGCCGCCGTGCAGCTTGCGGATCTGGGAGACGTGCAGCAGGCCGTCCTTGCCCGGCATGAGGGAGATGAAGGCGCCGAAGGCGGCGATCTTGACGACCGTGCCCAGGTAGCGCTCGCCGACCTCCGGCATGTGCGGGTTGGCGATGGCGTTGATCGCCGACCGGGCCGCCTCGGCGGACGGGCCGTCGGTGGCGCCGATGTAGATGGTCCCGTCGTCCTCGATCGTGATCTCGGCGCCGGTGTCGTCCTGGATCTGGTTGATCATCTTGCCCTTCGGGCCGATGACCTCGCCGATCTTGTCCACCGGGACCTTGATCGTGATGATGCGCGGGGCCGTCGCGTTCATCTCCGCAGGGGAGTCGATGGCCTCCTGCATCACGTCGATGATGGCCAGGCGGGCGCCCTTGGCCTGCTTCAGCGCGGCGGCCAGGACCGAGGCGGGGATGCCGTCGAGCTTGGTGTCGAGCTGGAGGGCGGTGATGACGTCCTTGGTGCCGGCGACCTTGAAGTCCATGTCGCCCATGGCGTCCTCGGCGCCGAGGATGTCGGTCAGCGTGACGTACTGGTCACCCTCGTTGATCAGGCCCATCGCGATGCCCGCGACGATGCCCTTGAGGGGGACACCCGCGTCGAGCAGCGCCATGGTCGAGGCGCAGACCGAGCCCATGGAGGTCGAGCCGTTGGAGCCCAGCGCCTCGGAGACCTGGCGGATCGCGTAGGGGAACTCCTCGCGGGCCGGCAGGACCGGGACGAGCGCCCGCTCGGCGAGCGCGCCGTGGCCGATCTCGCGGCGCTTGGGCGAGCCCACCCGGCCGGTCTCACCGGTGGAGTAGGGCGGGAAGTTGTAGTTGTGCATGTAGCGCTTGGTGCGCTCCGGGTTGAGCGTGTCGATCATCTGCTCCATGCGGAGCATGTTCAGCGTGGTGATGCCCAGGATCTGGGTCTCGCCGCGCTCGAACAGGGCCGAGCCGTGCACCCGGGGCACGACGTGGACCTCGGCGTTGAGCTGCCGGATGTCCTTGACACCGCGGCCGTCGATGCGGACGCCCTCGGAGATGACCCGCTCGCGCATGAGCTTCTTGGTCAGCGAGCGGAACGCCGCGCCGATCTCCTTCTCGCGGCCCTCGAACTCGGAGCCGACCTTCTCGGCGGCCAGGGCCTTGACGCGGTCGAGCTCGGTCTCGCGCTCCTGCTTGCCGGCGATGGTCAGCGCCGCGGCCAGCTCGCTCTTGACCGCGCCGGTCACCGCCTCCAGGACGTCGTCCTGGTAGTCGAGGAACAGCGGGTATTCGGCGGTCTCCTTGGCGGCGACCTTGGCGACCTTGGACTGCGCCTCGCACAGGACCTTGATGAACGGCTTGGAGGCCTCCAGGCCCTCGGCGACCGTCGAATCGGTCAGCTCATGCCGGGTACGGCCGGGCAGCCATGCCCCACCTCGCTCCTTCTCGCCGCGCCGGGTGACGTGGAAGGCGTCGTCGCCGAGCCCGGTCCGGGTGTGGGTGCGCAGCATCTTGAGCCGGGTGGTGACCGTCTCGACGGTCTCGGTATAGGCGCGCGTCTCGTCGTAGGCGGTGAGCTCCCACACGTGATCGACGTCCTGGGTTTTCGCCGACGAGCCGCGGCTGCCCTTCTCGGTATCCTTGCCGAAGTGGTCCAGGCGCACGCTGGCGATGCCGTCGCCCTTGAGCGGAGCGTGGATACGGCTGTACAGCTCCAGCCAGGTGTCGGAGTCGT
>NZ_JBSFPS010000373.1:0-7551 GCF_053588315.1 Streptosporangium sp. NPDC003464
AGGAGTCTGTGAGGTACCTGGCCGAACTGGCCGATGACCGACTCAAGAATTAGGACGAGGATCATGGAATCAACCCACCAGAACCACGTCATCGATCGGCGACCGCCAGTAGCCCCGCCGCGGCGGGCGCGGCCTGGGTGAGCAGCCCGCTGAAGAAGCGGGGATGGTCGAGGAAGCCCGTGGCCGTCCGGCCGCCGGAGGTCGACAGCCCCAGGTGGCCTTCCGAGAGCGTGGAGAGTCCGGCGTAGGAATACGCCTGTACCGCGTTCGTCATGCGCCGGACAGTAGAGATCACCACCGACAAAACATGATCCGGACCACCGGACCGCCGGACCGCCGGACTTTCGGGCTACCGGACCGCCCGACCACCGGACCGCCGACCCCTGGACCGCCGAATCGCCGGACCACCCGACCTCCGGACCACCAGCCACCGGACCGCCGAATCGCCGGACCATCGGACCACCGGACCGTCAAACCGCCAAACCGTCCGGCCATCGGATCACTGGATCAATTAGGCCATCAGGCCGCCAGGGCCGCCGAAGGGTCGGCGTCCGGTCAGGCCGCGCCGGGGCCGCCGAAGGGCCGGCGTGTCAGGCTCCGGTGCACCATCTCGGTGAGCGTCACGATGTCGAAGACCGGCATGCCGATCCGCGCCTGGATCGCGTGCGCGAAGGGCACCAGGTCCGTGCACTCGATGACGAGTGCTCCCATGTCCGGATTGTCGCGCGCCAGCCGGTCGACCTGGCCCAGCACCTCACGCTCCAGGCGGCCGGCGTCGAGTTCGACGCGCCGCCCTTCGAGCATGACCTCACGGAACTCCGGCTGCTCCGCCATGTCGGCGACGCATATCGGGACGTGTTCGCCGCCGATCGCCGCGAGATGGCGCCGGGTGAGGGAGGACTCCTTGGCGACCAGCAGCCCGACCTTCTGGTCCGGGCGGAGCATGCGGTGGACCATGGGCAGCTGGATCAGGCTTGAGGCGTAGAGCGGGACCTCCACGGCGGCGGCCAGCCGTTCCTGGAAGAGGACGAGGAAGCCGCAGGCGCCGGTGATCGCCGCCGCCCCTCGCGCCTGGAGCTCCTGGGCCGCGTGGACGAACGGCTCCAGCAGGCGCGGATCGGCCTGGCTCACCACGCGCTCCGGCGTCGCGCCCTCCACCACCTTGTAGGTGACGGGGAAGCCGAAGGTGGTCGGGTTGCGGATATGTCCTGGGATCTTGGTGAAGGAGGTGTCGAGGCAGAGGACTCCGATCATGATGTCCCGCCCCGCCTCCGCTCCGTCTGCCATGGTCGTTCTCCCGCCGGATGTCCTTGTCGTCATCGTCATCGCCGGAGGTCGTCATCGTCGTCGCCGGAGCCGGAAGGGGCTCGCCCATCCGCCGTAGCGGCCGACGCGGAACGGCTCCGGGTCCATGTCGGGCCGCTCCCCGGCGAGGATCTGGGCGATCAGCCTGCCGCCGGCCGGCGCGAGGCCCAGGCCGATGTGGCCGTGGCCGCACGCGACGGAGAGGTTGCGGTAGGGCTCGGCCCGCCCTATGTAGGGGAGGCTGTCCGGCGTGCAGGGACGCAGGCCGCTCCAGGTCTCAAGGGTCTCGGTGTGCTCCATCTCCGGCAGATACGCCTGGACGGTCCGCAGGATGCCCTCGACGCGCCGGCGGGAGACCGTGCGGTCCATGCCCGACAGCTCCAGGGTCCCACCGAGGCGGAGGCGGTCGCCGAGCGGTGCGATCGCGACCTTCCCCTCGCTCAGCAGGACCGGCCGCCGTGGCCCGTTGCGCGGCGTCTTGACCGTGACGGTGTAGCCCTTGGCCGGCTGGAGCATGAGCCCGAGGCCCAGCTCGCGGACGCGTTCGGCCGACCACGTGCCGGCGGCGACGACCACCTCGCGGGGCCTGAGGTCTCCGCGTGCCGTCCTCACCAGCCCGACCTCGCGGCCGGTGACCTCGAAGCCGAGGACCTCGGTCTGCCCGTGGATCTCGACCCCCATGCCCTGGAGGGTCCGGGCGAACTCGCGCAGGAAGTCGGGGACGCGCAGGTAGGCGCCCTCCTCGTTGTACAGGGCGCCGCTGATGTCGAACTCGGCGTCCGGTTCGAGCGCGCGCAGCTCCTGCGGGTCGAGGACGCGCAGCGGCACGCCGTTGTCGACCGCCCGCGGCACCGACCGGCGTCCCTTGTCGAATCCCTCCGGCGTCTTGAACGCCAGCACCATGCCCTGTGCCGTGAAGGTGGGGGCGAGGCCGTCGTCCGCGCAGACCTCGCGCAGGATCTCCAGGCTCCGCTTCTTCAGGTCGAGCAGCACGTGGAAGGCGGCCTCCGCGTCCCGCTCGTTGCAGGCGCGGCGGAAGTGCCAGAGCCACCGCGGCAGCCCGCCGTCCCAGCGCGGTTTGATGTGGAAGGGGCTCTCCGGGTTCAGCAGCCAGCGGATCCCCTGGGCGGGCACGCCGGGCTCGGCGAGGGGGGCCGCGCCCTGCGTGCCGACGAAGCCGGTGTTCCCGTGGGAGCAGGACTGCGGGCCGCCGACCGGCCCGCGTTCCACCACGGTCACACTGCTGCCGGCGCGGCGGAGGAAGTAGGCGCAGAACAGGCCGACGATGCCGCCGCCGATGACGAGGACGTCGGGATCGTGTCTCATGGGCGTCGCGTCTGGGGGGAGCATCGTCGGCATGTGCTGTCCTCTACAGGCTCACGGTTACAGGCTCACGATGAAGAAGTTGGTCGGGAGGTTGATCACGACCCGTTCGTAGATCTCGGCCATGAGCGCGAGGCCGGGCTCGGCGAAGACCCCGGGGGGCGGCTCGGCGAAGCGGATCACCGAGCGCCCGGCGTCGAACAGCAGGGCGCCGTGCCCGAAGTCGCCGACGATGGCGGTCCCCGGGTCGACCAGACGCGTGCGCACGATGAAGACGCCGTTCTGCTCGACGTCGTCCATCAGGCGGCTGTTGCCCATGAACGTGTAGTAGTCGACGGGGTTGATGATGAGGCCGTCGGCCGTGCCTCCCATCTGCTCCACCTCGTTGCACGCCGCGAGGATCGTCGAGCCGAACGGTCCTTTCGACGTCATGCGCGCGATCTGCGGGATGTTCAGCAGCCCGCCCCCGCCGCGGATGATCGTGTGGTTCTCGGCCGTGGCGAGGCGGACGATGAGCCGGTAGTTGACGAAGGACTCGAAGGTCTCGGCGTCCTCCCACAGGTCCGGCGGGACCTGGACCCACGCGGTGGTGGGCAGGAGCTCCGGGATCGGCGCCTTGTGGAAGCGGTTGGCCGCCTCGCGCCTCAGGTCGGCCTCGTCGACCTTCGGGTCGTCCGGGAGCGGCGGGCTCTCCCGCCAGTAGTACTGCCGCGGGTCCCTGGAGAGGTCGACGACCTTGAGCATGTTGCGTGCCGGATAGCGCGGCTTCCGCCGCGAGCTCGTCAGTGAATCGGTGATCGTCACGTCGTACTCGACGCAGGCCTCGGTCCCCTTGACGGCACAGGCCTCGACGAACATCCGGCCCGGTGACATCTCCGTCTTGCGCTGGGCGACGACTTCCGCCATCGTGCGCTTCATATTGTCTGTCCGCTGCATGGCTTCCTCGCTGGTCGTGGTTGTGCGCTACCGCTTGCGGGCGACGAAGATCCCCCAGCCGAACTCCCCCTGGTCGATGGCGACCTGGATCTCCTCGCAGGAGTCGGAGAAGGCCAGCATCCAGGCCCGCGCGGCGGCGTCCTGCGTCCCCTCGGCGCGCTCGCGCGCCGTCTTGCCCAGCACGCGGTAGGTCTGCCTGATGTGGCTTTCGAGGTTGCGGGCGAGGATGATCTCGAACCCGGCCCTCTCCAGGGCCGCCTGGTACTCGACGAGCGAGTAGCCGCCGCTCCATCTCACGCGGTCGTAGACGTGCCTGCGGGCGCGCTCGCCGATCTCCTTCTTGGGCTGGAGGAAGTCGGAGAAGGCGAAGACTCCGCCGGGCCGCAGGACGCGGTGGATCTCCGCGTGGCTGCGCGGCTTGTCCGGCACGAGGAAGAGCGCGTCCTGGCTGACGACGTGGGAGAAGCTACCGTCTCCGTAGGGCATCTGCGTCGCCGAGCCGTGGCGGAATCCGATGCCGGGCCGGTCGCCGGCCAGCTCCCGCGCGAACTTGACGCGTTCCTCGCTCAGGTCGAGCCCCTCCCCCCGGCAGCCGCGCCGGTCGGCGAGGTGGATCAGGAAGTTGCCGCAGCCGCAGCCCACGTCGAGCACGTGGGAGGAGCCGTCGATCCCGGCCTCCGCCGCCATGATGTCGGAGGTCCGCTCGGCGGCCGCGCGGTAGTCCTCGTCGGCGGCGTCGGCGAAGTACCCCGTGTGGAGGACGCCTTCGCTGTCCCAGAAGTTCAGGTAGGTCGCGGTGGTCTGGTCGAAGAAGTCTCCGACGTCCTTCTCCGTGTAGACGTGGCTGGTCATCGACATCACAGGCTCCCTTGTCTGCTCAGGTCTCGCGTCCGTCATGCGTAGGTGTTCTTCTGCGCCGCCGTCAGGTGCGGCAGCTCCGGCCCGGTCACGCCGGCGCCGCCGTCGATCAGGTGCACCGCGCCGGTGACGTAGGAGGCCCGCTCGCTCGCGAGGAAGGCCGCGACGGCGGCGACCTCCTCCGGGCGGGCCAGGCGGCCCACGGCGCTGTGGTGGCCCATGGCGCGTAGCTGGGCTTCGACGTCGCCGTCCCCGGCCAGCTTCGCCGCCGCCCGCTCCATCGGCGGGGTGCGGACCCCGCCGGGGGCCAGCACGTTGACGGTGACGCCGTCGCGGCCGACCTCCGGGGCGAGCGCCTGGGCGAAGCGCACGATGGCGGCGCGGGTCATCCCGGACAGCGCCAGCGGGGCGATGGGGACGCTCGCGGTCTCCGAGGCCACGAAGAGCAACCGGCCCCATCCCGCGGCCTTGAGGTACGGCAGCGCCGTCAGGGCCAGGTTCACCGCAGGCAGGAGCACCCTGTCGACGGCCGCCTGGTATTCCTCCAGCTCGAACTGCGAAGCCGTACCGATCGGCGGGCTGCCGCCGCTGACGAGGACGACGTGGAGCGCGCCCAGGTCGGCGGCGACCTCCTCCACCCAGCGACGTGCCGCCTGCCGGTCGGTGATGTCGACGCTCGTGGTGTGGACGCGGCCGCGCGCCACCTCCTTGAGGTCGCGCTCGGCGGCCTCCAGCCGGTCGCGGTCGCGCGCGCCGATCGCGACGTGCGCGCCCTCACCGGCCAGTTCCCTGGCGACGGCCAGGCCGATGCCGCTCGAACCGCCGGCGACAAGCGCGACCTTGTTCTCAAGCCCCAGGTCCAATCGTCGTCCTCCTCGCTGCTCTCTACTGTTCGCTGCTCTTGGCCGCTCGCGGCGCGGCGGCGTCGGCCCGCCGCCCGGACTGGAGGGTGCCGCCGTATCCGTAGCCGTAGCGCCGGAAAAGCGGCCATGACAGCGTCGCCGCCGCCAGCTTGGCGGGGGTCGAAAGACCGTTCCGCCAGGAGTCGTCCCGGTCCCTGATGACGGTGGCGCCGGTGCGGAAGCGGTCCGGATTGCCGGTGACCGTGTGGTTGGCGTGCAGCTCGACCGTCCGGTCCCGCACCGGGTTGCCGGCGGGATCGGCGCCGCACAGCCGCAGGAGCGTGTCGACGGTGCCGGCCGGATCGGCGATGAAGTCCTCATAGCGCAGGAAGATCGACCGCTCCGGATGGCGCCGGGTGATCGCGTGGGAGGCCAGGTTGAAGCCGTGCCAGTAGGCCGTGCTCATCCGGGACGACATGGCGTAGACGTACTGCTTCGGCTCGCGCCAGGAGTGGGCGACCGCCCGGGGGTCTCGCACGAGGTGGACGTAGTAGGGCGTCACCCCCTCCAGGTGCGGCAGCAGCGCCGCCTCCCCTGGGATCTTCGTGGTGTCCACGATCACCTGCGTGCCGGTCCGCTCGGCGACGGCGTGGTAGGTCCGCGCCATCAGGGCGGCGTGCTCGCGGATGTCGTCGCAGTGCAGTCCCCGGTCGAGCACGCGCCAGGTGTGCCGGGTCCGGACGCAGGCGCGCTGGCGGCGGATCACGTCGTCGGCGTGGGCCTCCGGCGAGAGGCCGGCGGGCAGGCCGGACAGGAGGATCTCCGACCAGACGGGGCAGCGGGTCAGCACCTCGCCGCAGCCGCACAGGCTGTTGACGCCCTTGCCGGCGGCGTTCTTCCACAGGAAGTGCACCTCCCCGACGTGGAAGAACCCCGGGATCTCGTTGAGGACGTTGCCGATGATGGTGCTTCCGTTGCGGCACCAGCCGGTGATGCAGAGGATCTTGAGCGGTGTCGTTCCCATGGTGTTCTCCTCAACTCAGCCCGCGGCCGCCGGCTGTTCGCTCGGCTGGCGGACGCACAGGGCCACGGCCACGGCCGCCGCCGCGCAGACGGCGCCGACGACGAACACGGCGGGGTAGCCGAAGCCGGTGGCGACCACTCCGATCAGCGGCCCCCAGACGGCCAGGCCCAGATCCCAGAAGGAGGTGTAGGCGCCGATCGCGGCCCCCTGCTTCGAGCTGTCGGTGAGGTTCATCACCATCAGGGCGAGCGAGGGGTGCAGCAGCGAGAATCCGACCCCCATGACCAGGCCGCCGAACACGGCGACCGGCAGGTTCGGCGCCAGGGCGATGATCAGGAGGCCGACGGCCTCGCCGATGCCGGACCAGATCGCGACCCGGCGCGGGCCGAGCCGGTCCGGCAGATGCCCGATGACCAGTCGCGTGCCGCCGTAGACGGCGCTGAAGCCGCTGAGCACCGCGACGCCCGAATGGATGCCGCGGGCCTGCAGGTGGAGGACGACGAAGGCGGCGAGCCCGGCGTAGCCGGCGGCGGCGAGCGCCAGCGCCGCCCCGGGCAGCAGCGCCGGGCGCAGGAGCAGACCGCCGCCCCCGCTCGGCTGCCCGGCGTGGGAGGGCCCGGGGACCGAGCTGATCAGCAGGAGGCCGGCGAGCGCGGCGGCGACGCTGAAGCCCCACACCGCGCCGTAGCCGGCCGGCAGCAGCGCCGCGCCCAGGAAGGTCCCCACCGAGATCCCGCCCCACATGCTGACGCCGTAGAGCCCGATCAGCTGCCCGCGGCGGTGGTGCGGCGCGAGCGAGACGGTCCAGACGGCGCCCGCGGTGAAAAGCGACGCCTCCCCGACGCCGAGCAGCAGGCGGTCGGCGACGAGGCCGGCCAGGCCGAGCGGCAGGAAGTAGAGCGCGCCGCCGGCGGCGACGATCAGCGCGCCCATCTGCATGACCCGGCGATGGCCGTAGCGGTCGGCCAGGTGGCCGGCCACCGGCCGGACGAGCAGCGCCGTGAGCGCCGTCGCCATGACCACCAGCCCGATGGCGAAGTCGGTGGCGCCGAAACTCTCCCGGACGAAGCCCGGCAGGACCGGGATCGCCGCGGTGAGACCCACGTAGCCGCAGAAGAGTCCGCCGAAGACTCCGACGAGGGCCCGGCGCGGGATCGTGCCCCGGTCGGCGGAGGTCGTCATCGCCGCCGCCTGCGCCGGGCGGCGTCGGCCGTCCCGGGCCGCGTGCAGCGCTCGTTTCTGCCGCTGTACGACAAGACCAGC
>NZ_JBSFPS010000374.1:0-7529 GCF_053588315.1 Streptosporangium sp. NPDC003464
TGGTCGGCGTAGACGGCGACGCTGGCCAGTCCGGCGTCCTTGCAGGCGCGGGCGATCCGCACGGCGATCTCACCACGGTTGGCGATCAGGACCTTGTGGAAACGACGGTTCATAGCGGCCTTCGCAGCGTGGAGGGTGGTGACCAGGGGCAGGGCGGCCGGTGGCCGTGCGGTCTCCGGCGGGAGCTCTCCGGGCGGGAGCCGGAGGCGTCCCCCGCCGGGCGGGTGACGGCCGCCGTCTCGGGGCCGTGATGGACGCTCGGCCCGGCCGGCTCCCGACCGCGCGCCGTCTCCCCCGGCGGATCGGTCCCCGGCGCCGGAGCGTCTCCGGCCTTCTGTTGTACGTGCACGCGATCTCCTCACCGGATTACCTGGTTACGCCGCTCCAGAGATATGCAATACACCGATGCCGCAAGGTTAGTCAGGGATGTCCTTTTCCAGACACCCCTACAAACCCGCCCGGGACCACCCGTCCGGGACGGCTCAGGCGGTGACGGGGCTGCCGAATTCGAGGCTCGACGGCAGGTCGGCGCGCCGGGTGATGTTCAGCTTGCGATAGGTCCGGGTCAGGTGCTGCTCGACCGTGCTGATCGTGATGTAGAGCTTGCCGGCGATCTCCCGGTTGGTGTATCCGGCGGCCGCCAGGACGGCTACCCTGCGCTCGGCGTCGCTCAGGACGGCGGCCAGCTCCGTCGCCACCCTCATCCCGGCGCCGTCCCCGTCACCGTCCCCGTCCCTGGACAGCGCCCTGCTCAGCGGCCCGGCCTGGCACACCTGGGCCATGGCCTGCGCCCGGCCCGCGATCATCGCCGCGCGCCGGTACTCGCCGAGCTCCTGGTATGCCTTGACGAGGTCGAAGAGCGCTCTGGCCATCTCGTACCCGTCGCCGGCCGCCTGCAGCAGCTCCACCGCCTGGCGGAGCAGCATGGGGCGGTGCCGTACTTCGCCGGTGGCGGCCAGCAGGCGCATGGCGATGCCGTGGACCCGGGGCGTCTCGGGGCCGCAGCGCCTGATCTGCTCCTCGACCAGCTGCCGCGCCTGTTCCGGCCGGCCCAGGCTCAGGCAGGACTCGGCGGCGTCGGTCCGCCAGGCGACGAGTCCCGGCACGTCCAGGTCCCACCTGCCCATCAGCTCACCGCAGAGCCGGAAGTCGCGCAGCGCCAGGGCGGCGTGACCGGTCGCCAGGCTGTAGCGGCCCCTGGCGTGCAGGTAGTGCAGGCCGTACCGGGTCTGGAACATGGCCTCGGGCACGGGCTGGTCGAGGTGCTCGTGAACGGCGTCGTACTTGCCCATCGCCGTCAGGGCGAGGATGAGGCTGCTCAGCGGCCCGCCCGCGGCGACGCCCCAGCTGCTCAGCGGGATGATCTCCAGGGCGGCGCGCGCGTGCTGCTCGGCGCCCGGCATGTCTCCCTGGCGGATCGCGATCTCGGCCCGGATGGCGGCGAGCCTGGCCTGGCGGCTCGGGGCGTGCAGCGAGGATGCCTCCGCGCTGAACAGGTCGCACCAGGGCGCGGCCCGGTCGGGCCGCCCGGCGTAGGTGAGCGCCAGCAGGGCGCTCTCCACGGTGTCCATCGACATCTCGTCGAGGCGGCAGCCGCGCAGGATCCGCTCGACCGCGTCCAGGACCTCCGCGCGCGGCCCCCTGGCGAGCACGTCGGCGAGCGCGAGCGCGGTGTCCAGCCGGCGGTTCGCCGTCACCGACACGACGGCGGCGCGGTCGCGCCCGCCGGCCGCCCGCTGGAGGTGGGCCAGGAAGGGCGGGTGGGTGGAGCGCAGCCACGGGCGGGCGATGACGAGCTCGGTGACCGTCTCGGGGTCCATCGCGCCGCCCGACTCGTTCAGATGCTCCAGCACGTCGCGCGCGTCCTCGAACCGGCCGTGCCACAGCAGCGCCCGGGCCAGCACCACGGCGTCGCTGCCCCGGAGATGGCCGCGCTGCATCCCTTCGGCCAGCTCGGCGAGGTGCCCGGCGGGCGCGGCCGGATTGATCCGCCACTCGGCCCGCACGAGCATCGTGGTGATCTTCATGCGGCGCTGCTCGTCGGCGCACTCGCGCCAGGCCAGCCGGAGATAGGCGACGGCGGACTCCACGCGTCCTTCGCGCAGCGCGTTCCTGGCCGCGTCCTCCAGGACGGAGACCCCCCAGGGGGCGTCGGCCCGGCCCGCCTGGAGGAGATGGTCGGCGACCGTCGTCGTGGAGGCGCCGCTCTCGTGGGCCAGCTCCGCCGCGCGCCGGTGCAGATCCGCCCACTCCCCCGACCCCACCTCGGCCAGTACGGCGGTGCGCGCCGCCTCGTGCCGGAAGCGGCCCAGGGCGAGCAGGCCGGCGACGGTCAGGAAGTGCAGGGACCGGATCACGGAGGCGGGACCGACGCCGAGCAGCCGGGCCAGGGAGTCGGGGCCGCCGAGGATCGCCAGCCCCCGTGCCACCTGGAGCATCTGCGGCTCGCCGCGGTGCAGGCACGACAGGACGGCCTGGCCGTACCGGTCGCCGACGACGAGCTCGGCCGGAGCCTCCCCGCCGGCGGTCCGCACGGAGTCCTCGTAGTCGTCCACCAGCGCCCCGGCCAGCAGCGGGTTGCCGCCGCTGACGGCGTACCAGCCGTCGGCGAACCGCTCGGCCGTCTCCCGCCCCACCCGCTCGGCGACCAGGGACATCACACCGGCCCGGGAGAGCGGGGCGAGCTGGATGCGGCGGCAGTGCGGCTGGCGGAGCAGCTCGGTCTGGAAGAACGTCTCGCTGGACCATCCGTGGTCGGAGTGGCTGAACACCGCCACGATCCTGGCGAACCTCACCCGGCGCGACAGGTAGGACAGGCAGAGCAGGGAGGCGCGGTCGGCGTGCTGCACGTCGTCGACGACGATCATCAGCGGATACCGCTCCGACAGCTCCAGCAGCAGCGTGCACAGGGCGTGGACGATCTGGGCGTCGACCTGGTCGAGGGGCTCCGCCTCGGAGCCGGACGACGTCACGGTCCGGGCCCCCTCCTCCAGCAGGGCCATGGCCCGCTCGCGCTCCTCCGCCACCAGCGGCGAGTCCTGGATCAGCTGGCGCAGCACGCCCAGCGGCAGATCGCGCTCGACCCGCGACCCGGTCGCCGTGACGGGCAGCGCGCCCAGCTCCAGGGCCTGCTCGGCGAAGCGGTGCAGCAGCTCGCTCTTGCCGGTCGCGACGGTGCCGCTCACCAGCGCGACCCTCCCCTTGCCCATCACCGCGTTGGCCAGGAGCCCCTCGAGGGAGGCCAACGCCTCATCTCTTTCGACCAAGCTCATCATCAGCCTCCCTCTTCGAGCAATGGATCAGGCGGTTCAGAACCGCAACTTACGGCCGGACGGAGTACGCAGGTCCAGTGGACCCGGCGTCTTTGCCTTCTGCTTTTTGAGCTGGACTCTCCGCATGGTCGCCGTACCTTTCGATCTCGGCTGTTCTCCGATGGGATGACGATGACGACGCTAGGCTTGCCCGGTTTCCGTCCGTTATCGGATGGCTATTCCCCGCGCTGTGCGGTCATCGCCCGCCCGCGGCGGCCGCGGCGCCCGCCCGCTACCTGCCCGCGGCGATCAGCGGCGCGGCGGCACCGGCGTTCTCCTCGTTCCTGGCGGGCAGGTGCTTCAGCCGCGCCCTGATGACGGCCGAACGCACCGCCGCCAGTGAGGCCGCCTCGACGTCCCGGTCGATGCCCACCCCCCAGGAGGGCCGGCCGTCGACCCGGCACTCGGCGTAGACGGCCACCTCCGCGTCCGGCCCCCGGTCCTGGCCGGCGAATCCGGTCCGGTGCACGGCCCGCACGTCGAAGCCCCAGCGGGACAGCGCCGCGCGGACGGCCTGGACGGCGTCCGTACGGCCGGCGCCGACGTCGAACCTCTCCCCGTCGACGTGCAGGGAGGTCGTCACCAGCTCGGTGCCGGAGGCGAGGGGGACGGGCAGCTCGGCGTTCAGGAGGTATTCGCGTTCGAAGAGCCGCCCGACCCGGTCCGGCGTGATCTCCCCGCCCTCCGCGTCGGCCTGCGACTGGACCAGGTGCGCGAAGTCGATCTGCAGCTCGCGCGGCAGGTTCAGCCCGTGCCAGGCGCTCATGACGTAGGCGACCCCGCCCTTGCCGGACTGGCTGTTGATCCGCACCACGGCCTCGTAGGTGCGGCCCACGTCCTCGGGGTCGAGCGGCAGGTACGGCATCTCCCACGGCAGGTCCCCGACGGCGGTCCCCCGCCGGGCGGCCTCGCGCTCCAGGGCGTCGAACCCCTTCTTGATCGCGTCCTGGTGGGAGCCGGAGAAGGAGGTGTAGACGAGGTCGCCGCCGTAGGGGTGCCGCGGATGGACGGGCAGCCCGTTGCAGCGCTCCACCGTGCGGCGGATCTCGTTGATGTCGGAGAAGTCGATGCCGGGATCGACCCCGTGGGTGAACATGTTGAGCCCGAGCGTGACCAGGCAGACGTTGCCCGCCCGCTCCCCGTTGCCGAACAGGCAGCCCTCGATCCGCTCCGCGCCCGCCAGGAGGGCCAGCTCGGCGGAGGCGACGGCCGTGCCCCGGTCGTTGTGCGGATGGATGGACAGGCAGACGTGCTCTCTCCTGGAGAGGTTGCGGCTCAGCCATTCGATCTGGTCGGCGAAGACGTTGGGCAGGGAGCGCTCGACGGTCGTGGGGAAGTTGAGGATGATCCCGCGGCCCGGCTCCGGCTGCCAGACGTCCATGACGGCCTCGCAGACCTCCAGGGAGAAATCCAGCTCGGTGTCGCTGAACAGCTCGGGAGAGTATTGGAAGCCGAGGTCGCAGTCGCCCAGCGTCTTCTCGGCGTATTTCATCATCAGCCGGGTCCCCTGCACCGCGAGGTCCTTGCACTCGTTGCGGCTCATGCCGAACACCACGCGCCTGAACAGCGGCGACGTCGCGTTGTACAGGTGGATGGTGGCGCGCGGCGCCCCTTCGAGGCTCTCCACGGTGCGCCTGATCAGCTCGTCCCGGGCCTGCACGAGCACCGAGATCCGCACGTCGTCGGGGATCCGGTCCTGGTCGATCAGCACGCGCAGGAAGTCGTGGTCGTCCTGGCTGGCGACCGGGAACCCCACCTCGATCTCCTTGTAGCCCATGCCCACCAGGAGGTCGAACATCGCCAGCTTGCGGTCGGGGGACATGGGACTGGCCAGTGACTGGTTGCCGTCGCGGAGATCGGTGGACAGCCAGCGCGGCGCGGAGACGATGGCACTGTCCGGCCACGTGCGTCCAGGAAGATCCACCGGTGTGAACGCGCCGTAGCGCCCGGCCTGTCGTCTCACGTTCCTCACTGGCTGGTTCCCTTCTATGCTTGCACGTCCGCCGTCAGTTGTTGGAGCCGAAATACGTCGAGTAAGAGTAAGGGGAAATAACTACTTTTATCTGATATGAATCTGTTTCGTCCTTCATGCGGAATATGACGGCTATTTCGGGATATGCGGCACTGAGGCCGAGGCCGACGAAGTAGTAGTCGCTCTCGAAGACGATGCGATACAGGCCGCGCTCGAACTTCTGCCCCCACCACTCCGTGATGCAGCCCTCGTCATCGGTCTCGGCGTCGGCGATGGCGCTCCATTGGCTGTCCTCGGCCCGCTCCAGCCGCGCCCGCACGCCGGCGGCGTACCGCCCATGGACGCCGTCCAGCGCCTGTGCACTAATGCCCATGTCAGCGACACCTATCTACAAGGCCCGCCATGGCGGACCAGCTTGACCATCTCCGCGGTTCACGCCCGGCCGCCGGGGGCGGGCCCCCGCGAGCCCGCGGACGGTCTCACGAGGGCCCCGGCTCCCGGTCCGCCGCGTGTCGGCTGGCCGCCGCACACGACGGACACCGGCCGGTCCGGGCCTCCGAACCAGGCTTCCGGAGCGCGCTATCGTTCTGGCTTCGTCCGGCTATCGGCCGCCTTCGTCCCGCTATCGCCCTCCGGACCGCGCCGGCGGGACGGACGCGGCGGATCCGCCGGCGTCCGCCGCGGCGATGGGCCGCACAATTGGCGGACCCTTCTTGATATGAGCTGAGAAATGCGCCGACACCCTCTTTGACCTGCGCTGATGGCATACCGGAAGCGATCCGATAATGACCGGATGGCGGCGGCTGCGACCTTGAAAGTGCCTCAGCCAACCGGCCGGCGACCACGAGCCACCGCGACAGACAAGGGCAGCAAAATGAGCGACCACACCGGCAGCCGCATCTTCCGCCTTGCTTTCTCCGCCATCGTCATCACCGCGGGGGTGGCGGCCACGGGCACCGTCGCCATCGCGGGCACAGCGGCCGCGGGCGCTTCCGGTGTCACGATGGTGAGCGCCTCGGACACCCAGCCGACCCCCACCCCGACCCCGACCCTGCCCCCGCACACCGACGGTGACCCCTGGGACGGTTCGTGAGCCGGTGAACTCCTGAAAGACGGACGCACGGGTTGAGTGTCGCGGGTCGCCAGCGGCCACCCAGACGGCCGGAGACATTACGTCTCCGGCCGTTTTCCGTTCTCTTGACAATGGACTTACGGCCACAAACGGCGGATGAACTCATCGGGGTGGCCCAGACTCTGGCAAGGCATCACTCCAAGTAGTACACTCCACACCAAAGTGACACATTGCACACGGGGTGACTCTAGTATCGGTAAGATTCAACGACCGCGTATATCGCGAACATCGACGACAATTGCCGTTACAGACAGACTTTCCTGGTCTCCCTGAGGACGCACGCCTGACAATGAGGTTGTACAACCGACGCTTCTCTCGCATCGGGAAGTGTAGGGAATTTCGCATGGGCCGGGGTTGCGGGTTTTCTTCAAGGAGATGCGGGTGGACTTCCTCGTTCTTGGACCTCTGGAGGTGACCAACGGCGACCAACGGCTGGACCTTGGAGGCATAAGGCAGCAGACCGTGCTCGCCGTCCTCCTCCTCGACGCCAACCGGGCGGTCACCACCGGCCGGCTCATGGAGGCGATCTACGGAGACGACCCGCCGACCACGTCCCGGGCCCAGGTGCAGATCTGCATATCCGCCCTCCGGCGCCTTTTCGCCGCCCAGGGCAGCGCCGATCTCATCGCCACCCAGTCCCAGGGTTACGCGATCCAGGCCGACAGCAGCCGGATCGACTCCCACCGCTTCGAGAACCTCCTCCTCCAGGCCCGGCGCGCCCGCGAGGACCGCAACCCCGAGGAGGCCATCAAGCACTACCGCCGGGCGCTCGCGCTCTGGCGCGGCCCCGCCCTCGACGGCATCGAGAGCAGGCTCGTGCAGTCGGCGGCGGGCAGGCTCATCGAGCACCGGATCACGGCGAACGAGGACTGCCTCCAGCTTGAGCTGGATCTGGGCAGGCATCACGAACTGGTCGGCGAGCTCAGCGAGCTCGTGGAGGAGTATCCGCTGCGTGAGCGGCTCCGCGGCCAGCTGATGCTGGCGCTGTACCGCTCGGGACGTCAGGCGGAGGCGCTCCAGGTCTACCGGCTCGCCCGGCAGACCATGATCGAAGAACTCGGGATCGAGCCCAACGAGCGCCTGCAGCAGCTGGAATACGCGATCCTCACCTCCG